>NZ_VWXC01000013.1:0-166263 GCF_011752685.1 Candidatus Pantoea communis | reverse complement strand
GAATCGTAACGAGAGACGATATCAAGGGCCTGACTGAGCTGCATAAAAAAATCCGGAAACGAAGCGTTTCCGGATTCTTACACAGCCACTGGATCGTTCAACTGATCCTTAACTGATCGGCATTAGGGATAAATTCCCGCCCTTTTTGTTTTTTTATTATGTGCTGTGTGTGCTTTGCCCAATTACCAATGGCGACCATGATAACCATGGTCATGATGCCAGCCGCCACCGTGGCCCCAGCCCGGTCCGCGACCATATCCGTCATGAACGATACAACCACTCAACATCGTCATAATGGCAACAACCGAAGCCGCTTTAATAAGTGTTTTCATGGAGAGTCCTCCTCTTTTCCAATGAAGCCAGATTACCGGGGAAAAGTGGAGTGAAGATGCAGTAAATGTAGAGTTACTTCTGGATCTATTACCAGATATGTCAATTTAAAGCTAAAAACGTCAAGGCGGGAAATAAACCAATCAGATAAAACCGAATGCCTGATGATAATAACGCGAATAGTCTGAAATGCAATCCTAAATAACAGCCGTTCTCAACTCTTAAAACATAACGCAGAAAAGATGGAGAAAATAGATGCCGCACAGTGATGCGGCATCTGTTGAGATTAATTATGCAGCAAAGGTTCAGTCACGTTTTGACGATTTGGCAGACGGATGCTGAGCGACAACACCAGTGAAATCACCAGCAGTGTCATGATCAAGCTGAAGGTCACGGTAAAACCACCAAACACGGAAGCCACCAGTGAACCCATCACGCTGCCGATACCGAATCCCAGGTAAATCAGCCCGTAATTTTTCGTCAGATTATTAAGACCAAAGAAATCGCTGACCAGGGAAGGGAACACGGTGATGGTGCCACCAAAGCTAAAGGCAACACAGGCCAGTGACAGGAAGAAGGTGGTTTCATTCATCCGGGTAAACAACAAAATGCTCATGCCCACCAGTGAAACGATCTGTGCCAGTGAAATGACGCGAATACGTGCCATTTTATCGGAGAGTACGCCGAGAATAAGACGGCCACTCAGGTTAGCAATCGCGATGACAGTCACGGCATTAGCAGCGGTTTGCGTGGTCAAATGGACCATCCCTTCGCCGATGTCTTTCGCCACGCCAATCACATACAGTCCGCTCATGCAGGCAGTGAGGAACATCAGTGCCAGCATCCAGTACTGTGGCAAGCGCACGGATTGCGCCAGCGTGTAATCTTTTTCCAGCACTTTCGCGTTACCGCTGCTTTGCTGGATAGGGGCATCACGCATCATCAGCGCACCCACAATGATCATACTCATCGCCAGCACACCCCAAATCATAAAGGTGTTCTCCAGACCGTAAGTGCTGAGCAACGCGCCACAGATAAATTTGAAGCCGAGGCTACCTAAGCCGTAAGCGCCAATCGAGCAGGCGGAGATTAATCCTTTGCGCTCCGGGAACCACTTCACGCAGTTTGACAGCGTCATCAGGTATCCTGCGCCATCCGCTAAACCGACCAGGATGCCGGCGCTGAGATACAGCATCATCAGGTTATCGGCATGAGCGGTCAGCCAAAAGCCAATCGCCATTAAAATCCCGGCGCCGATGGTGACGTTACGCACACCAAAGCGCTCCTGTAATTTTCCCGCCAGTGACGATGCAATCGCCAGGCCCAGGCTGAGTAAACCAAACGAGAAGGCAACCTGACTGATTGGCGCATCAAGCTTATGCGCCAACTGGCCGTTAAACAGGCTCCAAATGTAAACCGAACCCAGTGCAAACTGAGTGATGATGGTGCCGATAAGGGTAAGCATGCGGGTGCGCTGCAACTGCGCGGATAGTTCTGTTTTCATTTTTATCTCTCCCCTCAGGGAATGCGGAATCTGCAGCGATAATAGGCAGCTTACGCGCGCGTGGGGCGAAGCAGGGCATCAAGAGACAGGATGAAGGAATGAAATGCAGTAATACGGGTATGAATGGCATTGGGTCACAGTGGTGTCAATTTAAGCGTAGCGGTTGCCATGGGTAAGCATGTGTAACCAGGTGTTATAAGCGTGCCGATTTCGCTGCAGGATGACCGTTTTTTGCCATGCTTAAGATTCACTCAATAGGAGGAAATATGACAGACCGAGCATATGAATCCGCGTCAAGCGAGGATGAAGTTTGCTGCATCATCGGTCAGGCGGTGATCGAGTTAAGCGATGAGCATCAGCCTGTGAATAAATCCACGCTGTCGCTGAAATTACTGGCTATGGCCGATCGCGACAGAGATGATGAACGCGTTCTGCTTTACTGGATTGCCAGAAAAGCCATCAACAAACCTCACCAGCTCAATATCGGCGTTCAGGGCTGGCGCTAGAGGACCAAAGAGCGGGCGCAATGCCCGCTCTCGCTATTCATGCCAGGCGTAATTTGCGTGCAGTGGGCCAGCGCACAAACATCACCATATTCCCCATCAGAATCATCGCCAGACCCACAATGGCATTGCTGTGCCACTGATATCCCTCATAAATGGTCGACAACGTCAGTGCCACCAATGGGAAAAGCAGTGTGCAGTAGGCGGCCTGGCTGGCTCCGATACGACCGACAAGTGTGAAATAAGCGCCAAATCCCAGCACAGAGCCAAAAATGGCCAGATAACTCATCGAACCAAGCCACTGCAAATTCAGCGCAGGCGCTAATGAATCGCCATTCAATAGTGCGATGATTGCCATAACAATTGCACCATATAACATGGCATAGCTGTTGGTGGTTAGCACATCACGTTGACGGCGCTGATGGCGAGTCGAAATCATGTTACCCAAAGAGAATCCAAGCGTGCCCAACGCGCTCAGCCCAACGCCCCACAGCAGTTGCGGAGCCGGGTGTGCTGCCTGAATGTCATTCCAGAACAAGGCAACAATTCCCCCCAAACCAAGCACGGCCGCGGGCAACAGGCGAAACGGTGGGCGCTGACGGAAAAAGATCCAGCTGTTGAGCGCGTTATACAGCACAGCCATGGAGAAGATGACCGATTCCAGGCCACTGCTGATCCACGCTGCCGCATGATAGAAACAAACGAAGTTGAAGCCAAAGACGCAGCAACCTTGAAGCAAGCAGAAAAGATGGTCCTGCTTATCCAGCGGGCGCAGACGTTTAATCAGTTTCAGGATCACCAGCATCAGTACTGAGGCCAGCAAAAAGCGCCAGAATACCGCAACCAGAACCGGCGTGTTAGCCGCTTCTTGTTGCAGGAATATCGCAATCCAGGTCGTGCCCCAAATCAACACCACCGCAAGGTACAACATAATGTTCATCGCATTCTCTCCAGCAAAATCATTGCCTGAAGTGTGACGATCATGATGGCCATCTGCTTGCACGCGGTTGCGCGCGAATTGCAAAATCTTGCGCTTTTTACACGGATGTCCTGCGTTGACCTGTTTTCTGGCCGTGGAGATCCGTAAACTGTGCGTTATTAACCTGTGAGTGGATGCCTTTGATGCCCGATTATCAAACCTTCGACATGCTGCAGCGCCATAAAGCGCAATTGCGCGATAGCGTGCAGCTTTCGGGTGGCATCAAGTTGGCGGCCTGGTTTAATAGTGGCGATCGTGTCACTAATCTTAGCGATCACCATACGCTCAGCCTGTATACCGCGGATGGCTATGACACCTGGCATAAAACTCAGCATGGTTGGCGCAACGGCGGTGGTCCGGATCGCTTCTGCCTGATGCCTTCTGGTATTGAATCCACCTGGGATTTACGCGCCGATTTGTCGTTCGTACATCTCTACTGTACTGACAAGCACTTGCGTCATCTTGGCGAACAGATTTGGGATCGCAGCCCCGCCCAACTTAACCTGCATGAAAAGATCTTTGCCGACGACGATCGCATCACGCAACTTTATCGCCATTTCCTGCAGAGCGTTGACTGGCAGCAACCCGCTAATCAATTGATGCTGAGCAGTGCCTCAACGTTGTTAATGACGCATCTGTTGCAGCGCTACAGTGAAGTGCAGTGGCAGGCGCCACAGGTGCGCGGCGGCCTAGCCCCCGCGGTATTGCGGCGCGTGTTGGCTTTTATTGATGCACAGTTGGATCAGCCGTTGACGCTGGCGCAATTAGCTGCGGAAGCTTCATTGAGTGAGTATCACTTTGCTCGCATGTTCCGCAGCAGCGTGGGCGAAGCGCCACATCAGTTCGTGATGCGTCGTCGTATGGATACCGCACTGCAACTGCTAAAGTTCAGCGCTCTGCCGTTAACTGAGATCGCGCTGCGCTGCGGTTTCCACTCTTCCAGTCACTTCAGTAACCGTTTCCGCCAGTTGCATGGTGTCACCCCTTCCTCATGGCGCCAAAACGCGCACCAGCTTTGATTCCGCTGTAATTACCTGAAACAGCCAGTTTCTACCTTCGAGAAACGTCTCAGATTCATTCACTCTCATGCTAATTGTGATGAACTTTTCTTAGCCTTAGATACAATGCCATCCATTAACATGTTGTTTTTTATGTGATAATTACATGTTTAGCTTATGCGGAGTGGTAACGATGGAAATGCGCGTTTCAAAGCTTGAAGCCGATGTATTTGAAATGAAGGCGGATATTAAAACGTTGAAAACCGATATGGAAACGGTGAAAACCGACCTGGCGGTGATCAAGTCTAACTACGTAACGAAAGCCGATTTACATCAGGAAATCGCTAAAACTCATGTAGAGATCGCCAAAATTCACATAGAGATGACCAAACAAACCAAATGGATCCTGGGTGGAATAATGAGCGCGGCTGGACTCAGCTTGGGTATAGCGCGCTGGCTGTTTTGAGGGATTAGACCTAAAGCCAATATGAGGGAATGATGAAGACTGCAAGCTGCCCTGCGTCACATCCAACGTCCATTCGGATTCGCATGTTTACCAGGAGTAGATTTCTGCCTGGGGATGGCATTGCTTATGATCAGAATTATAGTTACCAGGCTGGAGGAAACATGCTTGAAGTGCGCGTTGTAAAACTTGAATCTGACGTCAGTCATATTAGACGTGACGTTGAAGAGCTAAAGGCCGATGTAAAATCAATCGATAGAAACATGGCTGCCGTGCTTGAAAAACTAGAAGGTCTCAAAGAGTCACTCGCTAAAAAGCCTTTGACAGATGCAGTTGATAAAAAGATCTCTGAAGCGAAGTTGGCTGTTTTACTCGGTGTTCCAGCCTTAATCGCTATTGGCACTACGGCCTACAAGTTGATAGCGCATTTCTATTTCTCATGAAGACCCGTAGCCGTCTTGGTTTAGTTAAACCCACCGCCACTCATCGAAAATCTTTGCGTGCCAATGATTCGGCGACTGCCTGATATAAAGGGGGATGAGGAGGGCAGCGAACGGCTATATGGTGTCCCCTGCAGACGTCCAACACGACCTGCAAGAGATTGCACCATATAGATTTTTTCAGATTGGATTATTTTTTTACCCAGCAATTTACCCACCGCAGCCGGAGATGAGCTTGTTTTTGAACTCAAGGTGGTCACGGTATTTCCAGCGGGAGCGGGTGCCGATTTTGATGGGCTGGCAAAGAGTGCCGTCTTTGATGCGGTCATAAATGTAGGTTTTGCCGAAACCAGTATCGGCCATGATGAACTTCAGATCAACGAGTGTATCCTCGCGCAGTTCCATAGGTCTCTCCGGATGTTGGTATATGACAACAAATAGGGTTAATCGGGTGGGATGTGGCTATATGGCAACATTGCTTGGGTTCAGCCCATAGCCAGGCGATGATGATTGCGATAATCAGGGCAACCCACTGAAGCAGGTCGCCAAGCGTTATGGGTTCGTCGCAGGTAGTGGTCATTCGTTGAAGAACTCACGGCCAAGCACGTGCCATATTTTTTCAGGTGATACCTGCATGTCTCTGGCAAACACAGCGACAAATTCATCACCCTTAAACTCCCGGCAGACCTGATTTGCGAACCAATCCTTTAAGCCTGAGAAGGTTGGCTTATCACCATAGTCGTCTGTTATAGCGGCGGCGGCATTCGATACTTCAGCGCATATTAGGCACTGCTTGAAGCCGAATGGCTCTCTTTCCCATATTCCAGATGAGTAAACGTATTTATCACCTGGCGCAATTGGGTGCGGGCACTCACAGCACTTATGCTCTTTCCGCGCAGTGCGTGTTACCTGCCGAAAAGCTGAAGGTGCATCAGACATAAAAACCCCTTACTTCCGGTTGCGGCACTTCTTTGACTGCCGTTTAATGGTCGCGGCGTTGGTGGCCTTGCCGCCCGGCGCTGATGGATAGGAATGCCAGTGATATTCAGGTGGCGACCAGTAGGATGGCGTCATGAGTCCACTGCCAATGATTGACGCTAGGATGCCGATTCGGCGCATAACAACTCCTCACGCAGAGCGCGATAAAGGTTAATAGGGTGGGGGATTAGTGGCTGCGGAAGCCGTTACAGTTGCGGAAAAACTCGATTAGCCAGGCTTTCATCTTCGCGTGCCATTCTCTGTCGTTACCGTTGCACCAACCATCTGGCGGCGTCCATGGCTCCAGCAAGTCAGCCATCTTTCTGGCTTTTGCAGGCGTGACGTCGAGCGGGTCGTTTGTGTTCTGCGTGTTTACCAGCCTCTCCATTCCGGGTATTGCCAAAACCTTAAACCAAGTGCCATTCGGTAAATCGATGCCGCTGACACGCTGCCCGGCTCGTCGCTTATCTGTCAGTGAAACACTCATGCCGCTCTCCTGTTTTTAGCTGCCCACAATTCCCTTGCATGGTCCTCGCAGCATTCCTTACTGCAATAGCTTGCTCCATCAAGAGATGGCTCGCCGCAATCAGCGTTTAAACAAACCGGTGAGCGCGGCGCGGGTATCGGGCGATTAGCCAGCGCTATCTCTGTGTTGAGGATTTCGAGGTCTGATGCTGCGTCAATTTCATCGCACATGATGATTCTCCAGATAATAAAAAACCGCTTTCGCGGCTATCGGTAGGTGAGCACTCAAGTGGTGCTGTCGGTGGGTGGTGCGGGACGGGCGTATAACAGATTGATGCCATCGGGAAGGCCAGTAAAATCCGCATTGTCTACTGGCCCGGCGTTAAGCCAGTGATTACCCGATACCTCCACCTGGAAAACAGGTTCGCTTTTATCGCCTTTGAGCAAGTCATCAATCATGGCACCACGGAACCCAGCAAGATCCAGAGCGGCATCCAGCTTTTGCTGCAAAGCTTGATGGTTTTTGCATAAGTCAGAAATAAGAGATGCATTATCACCAACGAAAACACTCAGATTATGAAAGTGAGAGGCGCATGGCTTGTAGTCGTATTTATCAGCTAGTTCGATGAGTTCATTCAATTTTTCCACTTTCATTGCTTAACCTCCGAAGCCTGAAATGATAGATCGAACTCTACGCCATCACTTTTAAGGTCGCTTAGGGGGTGATCGCATGGTTCATCGTCTTCGTTGTAATGCTCACGCGCCCACAGGGAGCTCTCTTCGTCAATAAACACCGGAAGAACAGAGCCCTCTACTAAGTAAGTGCCGCCATTCTGTTTTATGGTGATAGTTCCAACTTGATGTTCTTTCATACCTTTCCCCTTATTCGCCAACCGGCCACAGGCCAGCCTTGATTAATCTGGCGCGGCGCTGTGCCGCCTCTGTGTTTATGCGCTGGCTGTCATTGGTAGCCATGCCGAAAGCGCGCCATGAAACGACGATCGCCTTCGGGTTCTTGTGAGTGATTCGCTTTGTGATGACCAGCGTGTAAGTGAAGTCGGTGCAGCCATCTACCGGCACCGGGTCAGTAGCGGTAATCACCGCCGTCTCACCGCGCAGGCAGCCTCGCATGATGCTGTTGAACTGGCCCAGCGACATATGAAAAAGGGCGCTTAGTTCGCGCCCTGTTTTTGGTCCCTTACTCAACTGCCAGACGGCTCGCTCCTTGAAGCCGCTATTGGGCGCAGCGTTGCGCCGGTACTGTGCAAGTTTGCGCATGGCTACGCTCCCGCTTCATCCAGCTCCGCTTTACGGATCAGATAGACGTCAGTGGCTTTTTCAAGGTGCCCGGCACTGCCAGCCAGCACCTTCGCCGCGTACTTGTAGAAGCGATCAAGACTCGAAACAGAATCAGCATTGGCTGACGCTTCGGTGAAATCGGCCAGCAACTGATCCGGCGTGCGCGGTGTGTCATTGGTGCTCGTCGCCGGGTTAATTTCGCGCTCAGGCTGCTGTGTTTCTGGCTTGTTGTTGATCAGGTTATTCAGGTCGGCACGGCTGCGCGCCGGGGTGACATCACGTTCCGCGCGCTGCTGAGGCTCAAATTCGTCTGGCGTGTACACACCGAGAATCACATCAGGGCAGTACAGGCGCGCCCAGTATTTGACGGCCAGATAAGCCAACTGCTGTTTTGGTGCTGTTTTCCATAGCGGGGAATTTCGGGTGGTGACGTATTCCATGAACAGCGGTTCGCCCCAGGTGATTTCCGTTTCACCGCGCAGCACGGCGCCGACGCGCACAAACAGGCCACGCTCGTTGGATGCGTTCGCTGCGCCCGGCTTAAACTTTTCCCAGTCGCCGCCATACTCGTATTTGAAGCGACCCTGAACGGCTGTTGAGCTGGTGATCACCGCGTTGACCAGTTGAGCCTCATAGCCCAGCGTGCCGTTTACCAGATGCGTTTTCTGCGCCACTGCGTATGGGTTCATTCCCCACTGTGCCGCCTGCAGGGCAATAGCCAGGCAGTCAGCAGGCTTCCCGGCCAGATGCCCCGGCACCGTTGCACGGCCTTCTGCCATGACGTTGGCAAACGCCTGTAACTTCTGCAGGCCGCTCGGGCTGAAGATGGCTGCTTTAGTGTCAGCCTCATTGACTGGTGACTGAGTCAGTTCGTTGCTCATGCGTAATCCTTTCTCTTGGCCCACTCAGGGCGCGTGATTTCTTCAATGCCGCCCCAGTTTCCGGACTGCATGCATTCGTGGTAGGCGGTCAGGTCGCGGCGGAACAGGTCATAACCCACGGCTACGTCATCCTCACCGAGCTGGAATACGCGCACCGGGTACCGGCCGCAGTCAATCGACTCGCTGACGGCGATAAAAACGAACATGGGATATTCGCCGAAATGTTTGCTGTAGCCTTCGCGGTAGTAGGCGTCCTGAACGTGATAGCGAAACTCTTCAACGTGGCGGGCAAAGCGCGACATATCCGCTACCTTCTTCACGTCGACAATCACCGGCTGCCCCGTCAGGAATTTGTCAGGGCGTATACGACACAATTCACCGGTCTGCTCATCGTTCCAGTAAATCGAGGCTTCCTGATGGCCTTCCGCTTCGAGTAGCCAGCGGGCGGCGGGATGGGCTAGGGCGCTGGCGCGCATTAACTTCAGTTTCCGCCCCTGTTCGGCATCCATCACTGTCATGCCAAGCCCTGAGCAGTCCTTTAGAAACGCCTGCTCGTTTGCCTTTCCCTCATTGGTGCGGCGGTTGAACTCCGGTGCCACGATAAATCGTTTGTCGAACTCTTCAGGCTCCAGCAGCAGGCAGTGCAGCGCTGTGCCCATGTCGAGTGCAGCCTTCTTCTCTTCGTCCTCTGGAGCCTCCTTGCGCCACTGGAAAACGGCCGGGTTAATCGCGATGTCGTCCAGCTGTGACTTACTGATACCGGCACCGTGGTGATACGCCTCGTTGCTGATGTCGAAGTAAATGCCAGGCTCCATCACGCCACCTCATCGTAACTGTGTTTGTGCTTCCAGATTTCAATTGCCCGCTCGCGCTTCGCGGCGGTGATCATCATGTCGCGCATGAATGCGTCAGCGGCCATCTCCAGTTCATCATCCATGTCAAACATGCCCATGGCTTCGTGATCGAAATGGCGAAGCATATAGGCGCAGGCTGGCGCTACGATTGGGCTCATGTGACGCTGGGCTAAGATGCTGTCAACGCGCGCCGCGATGATCTGCAGCTCGCCATCAGGCAGGCTGTCGGCAATGGCCTGAACCTCTTTGCCGTCTTTGTCGTGCAACCGGAATTTCATTTGCGCTCTCCCATGCCGATAGCCCTCAGCATCTGGTTGATAAAAGTGAAATCCTTTGTCTGCTCCAGCATCTGGCGCTGACGCTCAAGCTCTTCCTGTTGCTTCTGATACTGCTTAGTCTGCTGCTGGCTCATGGTTGCCCCGGCTGGTTCAATGTTTCGATAAGTGAACGCCAGCCAGAACGCAGGCGGCGGGTGATAACATCTAAGAGCGATTCTTGCTGGGCGAAATCCACGATGGGTCCGCCCGCGATAGAGAAGGTCATCGTGGGTTTCCTTGGTGTTGGTTTAATTGGATAAATCAGTAGGTGATGCTGGTATGCGGGATGTTGCCGTCTTTGATTTGCATCAGAACGTCGATGGCCTGTACGCGGGTTAATCCGGCGTTGGCAATCAAAGCGTTCACGACAGCTGTTCCGATCGTCTTTCTGTGCGCTTCATTGGCGGCACGCGCTGCGGCTTCGTCGGCGACACGCTTCTCTTCACGAATGCGGGCATCATCGGCTGCTTTGGCCTTGCGCTGCTCTTCGGCGATTGCCGCCTGCTTCTCACGCTCTGCCTGCTCACGCGCTTCCTGTGCCAGTTTTGCAGTGCGCTCCTGCGCTTCTCTGGCTTCACGCTCAGCGCGTTCCTGTGCTTCGATACGGTCACGCTCTGCCTTTTCCGCTTTGGCCTTCAGCTCTGCTTCGCGGCGCGCTGCTTCCTCGCGCTCAATCTGCGCTTTCTGTTCTGCTTCACGGCGGGCGGCTTCAGCGGCTTCCTGCTTCAGCTTCTCTTCGTGATCGCGTCTTGCTTTCTCTTCAGCTTCTTTCCGGAGGCGTTCGAGTTCGGCGGCCTGATCTTCACGCTGCTTAGCAACGATTACCGCGGCTTCCAGCTTCTGCACCGTGGCATCCTTTGCCACGCCTGCTTCTGTAGCGATTTCCTGCCAGCTATCGTCCAGCGTCACCGATTTGGCTTCGCTGAGGCGCGCCTGAATGTCTGTGTATGTCAGGTAATTACCGGCATCGTCAATCACATCGGCCAGCGCGCGCAGGTCAGCCAGGCGCTGCTGCAAGGCCTGCTTGCGCTCATCTTCTGCCTGCTCCCACTCGGTGAGCGGGCGGCGGGTTTCATCGCGGATGGCATCGCACTCGGACACGAAGCGGCGCAGTTCTGCCTCTACTTCCTTCGGCAGCTCTTTCAGGCGCTTCAGGTAATCGCGGCCGGGCTTTTCAATGGCTGTCTTACTGCGAGATACCTGCGCCGCCAGAGATGCAACGCGCGCACGGCCCTTGGCAGTGCTCAGGTCTGGCACTTCATTCACTGAGTTGCGAATCTCATCGAGATAAGCGTTTAGGCCGTTTGGCACATACAGCGCTGGAGCCTGTTCTGGCTTGATTTCCAGTACTGCTAAATCCGTTGTTTCACTCATTTCCTTCTCCTGCGGGCAAAAAAATGCCGACATGAAGAGTCGGCTAATGGATGGTTACTGGCGGGTAAAACTGAAAGCAGCTCTGCGAGAAAGCCGCTTGCGCTTTTACTTAATCCGAGCGGCGAGCATTGCATCAGCTAGTTGATATGCTTCATTAGCAACATCGCCAACTTCACAATTAACCAGAGCCCATCCATTCATATCGTTCGCTTGGAATGGCCATCCCGGATTGCCACATAAGCCCATAAGCGCTGCCGCTGCGAACGTGTCACGCAAATCGGTGTTGTCAGGGATTTCAATATCGTCATCAGTAAATCGGTACAGGCGGTCATAATCACCGACATCGTCAAATGCTGTGCACTCATACGCCCAGCGATGACCTTCTAACTCAAAGCTTTTAGGGTGTGATTGGCCGGTCGGAAATCTCACCTTCATGTATTCGGCGTGAAGTGCCGTATCCTTGTAAACTTTCATCGTGTGCTTCATCACTCACTCCCTCATGTCCGGCACTACCGAACTACTGACAAAAATAAACCCGCTCGGGGCGGGCTATGAATTCCTGTTATTTCGTAATATTTCAATTGCAACATTTACTGCATCACCAAAGGTTATTCCCTCTTCGTCAGCTATTTGCTGAATTATCTCAACCAGTTCTGAATCCATACTCACCTCTTAAATGTCTTCTGCGTCCACGCCGTTAACACGGCACCTTACTCAACCAACCAGCCACCATAAGCAAAGCAATGACCAGCCAGACTATGGCGTTCTCTGTGTTGCTCATGGGTGGCTCCGGGTATGAAAAAGGCTGCGGGTTAGGCAGCCTTGATAGTGAAATCGTCTTCGTCGAACACGCCTTCAACATCAATGTTCGTTATTTTGATGCCGTGCGAGCCGTCCATTGGCGGCCAACCTTCCTGACCATTTCCATCATCCCAATCGAACAAACTGACCGCGCCGTGAGTGTTGTAGCCAAGCTCATAAACCATCGGCATAACATGCCGTGCCAGCATGATTAAAACTGCATTCAGTAGGCCATGGCGTTCTTCACGCCGTTCGTGATTGCTCCAGAATTCGTTGATGTCGCGCAGCCAGGCATCGTTAACGATGCCATGGTCAATCTCGACAGTTAGCTCAGCTTTCCAGTCATAGTCGATGGTGTACGTTTTGATATTGCTCATGCTCAACCTCTCGCCGTTACGATGTCTTTTGATTTGCGATAGCCAGCTCAGAAGCATCTTTTTTTGCTTCCCACTCGCATACCGCGACGTGCCTTTCTTCCAGTTGCTTCAGCAGAGATTCGCGCTTTTCTTTCGGTAGAGAGGTGAACATTGCTGAAATGCATCCCGTCATGCCGCCACTGCATTCCGATGTGACACCATTAGCCCAGAACTTCACCTTGGCGCTGTAATTAGGTTTCTTGTTGCTAGCCATCATTCCCTCACTTAGTGATATGAACCGCTTCTTTGCGAACTTTGCGATGTCCCGCCTGATACAACGCAACATCCGGTAAGCACATCGCTGTGCTCTCATGCTTCTCACGCAGACTTGGTGAGGATGTGGCGCGGGATACGTTTAAGCTGCATCCTGAGAGAGCCACAGTGAGCTTTTTCCCGAAGCGGTTAGCGTCGGTAGCCTCTGCTGCTTTCTTCGCGTTGTAGGCCGCCATACGGCGTTGATTTCTGGTCATGGGTTTTCCTCGATGAGTGCTTGGGTGATTGGATGGCCGGTGCTGATCTCCGGCATGACTATCAGCAACCTAGCCGACACCGGAGTTTCACCGGGGCAAAGTTTTCGGCTGCTGTTTATTGGGCTACCACTGGTCTTTAGGGCTGCTTACTCGACATTTTTTCGTCCAGTCATCTGCACGGCACCCATCAGGTCTTCCACTCGCGCATCAGCCTGCGCATTCATCCAATCCCGAAGCACTTGCCTCGGCCTGTGTATTCACAGGGCTAAATTGTTAAAGAGCAAAAGTCCGTTTAGTTGTTCGCCAGCGTCCTGCTGATGGATTCATTTAAAACTATGGTTGTAATCATGTCAACAACTAAGGTTGTAAATATTTGCGGGTTGGTTGTTTTGTGGTTGTTTTTGAAAGGAAAATAGTTTTGAAAATTATCTGCAGGCAATAAAAAACCCGCCGGAGCGGGTTAGTGGAATGGGTTTTCTTACCAGAGGGTTGATGACCAGAATACACGGCCAATAATCTCAACCTCTTTCATGTCAGCTTCTTCGTCAGGGTACTCATCTGAGTTATAGCTACGGATCGCCAGCTTCTCTGGGCCCGTCCTGTAAAGCAATTTGAGGCGCTTCCATCCTCCCTGGCTAATGGCGTAAAGCTTTCCATCAACCACTTTCTTATCGAAGCAGTTTACGGCCACGGTCGTTCCTTCAGGAATAACCGGTTCCATACTATTGCCGTGCGCCGGAAAACAGAGCACGCCAGATCCGTCTGTATTAACGCCACTGCGACGCATTGTGGCCTTTGAAAAACGCAACATGAATCCGTTGTAATCCTCACCAGATATAGATCCATCACCGCACGCAAACTCAATGTCCTTTAGGAATGGCACCTCAACCTCATCATCTTCGAGAGGTGTGCTTTTATCCCAAGGGTCTACGGCGTACCAGTTGCTTTCTGGTGGGATCGTAGATGCTGGGTGATGCTCGCCATTCTGGCTAACATACATCGGACCGGATTCGTCTGACAACCAAGCTGCGCTTATTCTTAAAGCTTCTGCAATTTGGATCAGCTTTGTGGAGCCCTGAGCCTTCCCTGAAGTGAGCTTTTGGATGGCGGCCTGAGACACGCCAACCTTTTCAGCAAGGCTAGCCTGAGTCATCCCTGCCTCTCGCATTGCGAGTTTTAAACGTTCTGCAAGTGTCATTTTCATGCCGCGCAAAATACAACCAAGGTATTACCTCGTCAAACAACTAAAGTGTTTGCATAATAACAACCAAAGTTTTATATTTGAGTTGTTATTACAACGGAGGTGGTTTTATGAACCATGTTATTAAAACTGCCATTGCCATCGTCGGTACGCAAAAGGAACTAGCTCAAGCGTGCGGCGTAAGTCAGGCAGCTGTACAGAAATGGCTGCATAACAAGGCAAAGGTAGCGCCCCAAAACGTTGCCTCATTAGTCGAAGCAACACACGGCCAAGTTAAGGCCCATCAGATTCGCCCAGATTTACCAAACCTGTTCCCACACCCAGAACAGGCAGCATAAGAAGCACCGCTCTTTATCAATCTGACCGCCCTCGGAACTCCAGGGCAAAACCAAAGTGACTTGCTCACCGCAATGTCACGCAACGAATTTACTAAAAGGAATTATTGAATATGGAACACGCAAGAAACAGCAAGTTAATCAATGAAGTGGAAACAGAACTTCGATCCCGACTTACGCACAAAGGTCAGCGCGTTCTGGCTGATGAAGCCGGATGGCATGAATCGAAAGTAAGCCGCTTAAACCTGCGCGATATGGCAACGGTTTTCGTGCTGCTGGAGAAGGTGTGGGAAACAAGCCTGATTGCGGAGGTTGCCCGGCAAGCGGTAGCTGCTGCGCTGGGAAAAGAAAAAGCCCCGAACTGCGCGAACAGTTTCGAGGCCTGATGTATGGATTAACTGGATCAACATACAGGAGTAATTATGAGTAGTTTATCACTGCATTACAAGGGCAAAGAAAAGAACGGTACCGAGACCACGGTTAAGAAAACGTTTCTGGTGCCGCTGGCTGAGCTGTACATCGAGCCGGGTTACAACGTTCGTGAAATCGACCAGGCGCACATTGAAGAGTTCCGCGATGCTTATATTTCCGGTGAGTTTGTCCCGCCTCTGGCGGTGCAGGTTACCGATAAGGGCATCAAGATTATCGACGGTCACCACCGCTATCACGGCGCATTGCTGGCCACTGAATCCGGTACCGAGATTCCGCGCCTTGAGTGCAAAGATTTTTCCGGCACCGAAGCGGATCGCATTGCCTTCATGGTTACCAGTAGCCAGGGAAAGCCGCTGACTTCACTGGAGCGCGCAGCAGCATACCAGCGACTTGAGAATCAGGGTTGGTCGGTGAGCGAAATCGCCAGCAAGGTAAAGCGATCTGTTGCTGACGTTGATCACCACCTTCAGCTTCTGAACTGTGGCGATGAGCTTATCAGCATGGTGAAGGCTGGCGAAGTGGCACCGACCACCGCAGTGGCAATGGCCCGCGAACATGGACCCAATGCCGGCAATGTCGCATCAGAGCAGATGGCTAAGGCCAAAGCCGCGGGTAAAACCAAGCTTTCCCGCAGCGCCGCTATGCCGCAATTCAGCGCATCACGGGCGCGCCGCCTGGTTGAACTGCTATTTAGCGCTGAATCATTCCCTCACGGCGATGCATCAGCATTAGTTCTGTCGCAAAACATTGAGTTTGAAGTAATGGCAATCCTTGAAGAGTACCGGTCACATAATGCCGGTAAGGACAGCCAATGAGTAACGTCGTCAGAAAGATATCTGATCACAAGGATTACCGTCAGCAGGAAGCACAGCCCACAACTGAAAAGGGGTTTGCCTTGTTCCACAGGAAAATTATGGACTGTGGATTCTACAAGGACTCTCAAGCCGTTCACCTCTGGTTCCACCTGGTGATGAAGGCCACACACAAGCCGATTGTTGCATCTACCGAATTTGGCGATGTAACCCTCGACCGAGGTCAATGCATTACCGGGCGACACAAGCTGGCTAGCGAAACCGGAATCTTGCCTGATCGTATTCAGTATCTGCTGAGAAAGTTCGTCAGCATGGAGATGATCAGCGCGGAATCTAACCGTAAATTCACCGTGATATCCATCCTGAAATACGACGAATATCAGGCCGAATATTTACCAACAGATTACCAACAGATTACCAACGCAAACCCGCGTGGCACTAAGGCTGCGGTGATGGTTGTCCCAACAGATTCCCAGCAAATTACCACATACAATGAATTAAATACTAATAACTCAATATCTAAAGATATTGAGTGTGCAACTCCCGCCGCAAAACAGGCTGAGCCAAAGCAGAGAATTTCCTGCGAAGAGGTCTGGCAATGCCTGAAGGAAGAACTGCCAGAAGCAAGAGGCTGGCGAGTGATGGACGAAGACCGCCGCAACCTGATCAAACGCTTTTGGGGTAAGGCCAATAAAATCGCACGCCAATTCGATAACGGCGAACCTCTCACCATGGAGGGCTTCCGATCCTACCTCCAGTACATCAGCGCAAACTGCCGCTGGATGCTGGAAGACCGCCCCGACAACCGAACCGGAAAAACATGGCGCCGCATGAAGTTCGACAGCTTCCTGTCTGAAAAGCTTTATCGCGACGTTCGTGAAGGAGACAAGGATGACCGATAACGTTTTGCTACCTCCACACAGCACAGATGCGGAGCAGGGTGTATTGGGAGCGCTGATGCTAGATGGCGGCGAAGAGCGCAGCCAGAAGGCGATGGTGATGCTGAAAGCCGAGAGTTTTTACAATCGCTACCACGGCGTGATTTATACCGGCATCCGTGAGCTGATTAGCAAAAACAAGCCAATCGACATCATCACCCTGTCAGAGCATCTCGACAGCAACGCGCAGGAATACGGCGGCTTTGCGTACCTGGCTGAGCTGGCAAAGAACACCCCATCGGTTGCCAATATCGTTGGCTATGCCTCGGTGGTACGTGATCGCGCCATGGAACGCTATGCGATTTCTAAGCTGAACGAATCACTGGAAATGCTCTACAGCCGCAGCGGTATGTCTGCCACTGAAAAGCTTGAAGCCGTCAGCACGATGACCAACCTGATTAGCGACCATGCCAAGACCGGTGTACGCCGTGGCCTGCGCTCGTTTGGTGATGTCATGGAAACGTGGGTAACCGACCTTGAGAAACGCTTCGACCCGAACGGCGAGCAGCGCGGACTAAGCACCGGCATCCCATCACTCGACCGAATGTTATCGCCGAAAGGTCTGGTGAAAGGTTCTCTGTTCGTGATTGGCGCAAGGCCAAAAATGGGCAAGACCACGCTGTACAGCAAGATGGCGATCAACTGCGCGGTGCGCGAGAAGAAACCGGCGCTGATGTTCAGCCTGGAAATGCCAGAAGACCAGATTCTGGAAAAACTGGTAGGCCAGCAGTCAGGAGTCAACCCGAGTATTTTCTACCTTCCCGCCACCGATCACGAAGAAGACCTCTACCAGGGTGACTATGACGGCGATTTCAAACGCGCCACGGAAACCGCCAACCGCCTGCGTGAACTCGACCTGCTGTACATCGACGATACGCCTGGCATGTCGCTGGCCCACATCGTTGCCGAAAGCCGGAAGATTAAGCGCCAGAAGGGCTGCGTCGGAATGATTCTGGTCGATTACCTCACGCTGATGACAGCCGAGAAAGCCGATCGCAATGACTTAGCCTACGGGATGATCACCAAAGGGCTGAAAAACCTCGCCAAAGAGCTGGGTTGCGTTGTGGTGCTGCTGACACAGCTGAACCGCGAACTGGAAAAGCGCGTCAACAAGCGACCGTTGCCAAGCGACTCCCGCGATACCGGCCAGATTGAGCAGGATTGTGATTACTGGGTAGCAGTTCACCGAGAAGGTGCATTCGATGAGAGCGTTCCGCCTGGCGAAACCGAGCTGATTCTCCGACTGAATCGCCACGGCAACACCGGCACCGTTTTCTGCTTGCAGCGTGACGGCGCTATCTACGATATGGACCAGCAATCGGCAAGGGCAGAACGCGACTCGCGTCAGGCTCCAGCCAAAGGCAAAAGCAAAGGTGGTTTCTGATGATTCTCGATGACGAAGATGTATTTACCATTGCCGCGTACATTTACGCAGACAACCCTCAGATCAAACACATCACTATTGAGTTGCACAAACTGGAAGAAATGCACATGCGCAGCGCCGCATCGCACGTTCATCTCGCTCTGCTTTTTGCATCCGGCAAGCTTTTCTCTGGCAAGAGGGCTGCATCATGACACAGGTAATTCACTGCCTGACCCGCGAGCAGTTAATCAAACGCGTATTCGGCGAGCACAAACCGGCACAGCGCGATTCCCGTTCCGACAATGGCGGAAAGTGCAAGAATGGTGAAGCAAAATGAACAAGTTAACCGCTGAGAAGTGCAGAGATCTGATCCATGCATTAAAGGCAGCCAAATCAAACTTCGAACTGGATAAATTCGCTGAGTATAACCTGCAAGCCCTTGAGATTGCGCTGCCAGTGCTGGAGCAGGAGGGTGGATGGATTAGCTGTAATGATAGGATGCCGGAAGAAACAGAAATAATTGGCGGCGATGATTTCAGCCCGGATGTACTGACTATAAACCAGCATGGTGAGCAATGGGTTTGCTGTACTCATTGGGGAAAGTGGATTCACACTAAACACAGTGATTGTGTCATCACCCACTGGCTCAGGTTGCCAGCAGAACCCCAACCCTCCACCACCACTCAGATTGACAATGATGGGTGGATAGATTGGGGTGGTGGTAAGTGCCCTGTAGCAGATGATGCGGTAATTGAAGTACAGCTTCGTAATGGTGAGGTGATAAATCACCTCTGCGAAACCAAAATTTTAATATGGGCGGATAGAGGCATGGGAACGGACATCATCGCCTATCGGGTGATTGAGAATGATGGGAGTAAATAATGTTTATTCGATTTGGATATGAGAGCCTGAGCCGACTTGCGCGAGAAGTGGCTAATAAGACCAAAGAAGGATATGCGCCATGTGGTCAGGTACTGTCAGTTCCGATGGCAGGTGGGCGCACATTATATTTCGCAACCATGAAACCTGTTGAGAATGATGGGAGGGAAGGATGAGCGCACTAACTCCGAAAGAAATTGATCACGTTGCATACACTCTTGAAAAGCTAATCCAGTGGGCACGTAGAGCTACTGAAACTGAAGGTGTCCAGTTTCACGGACTTCACCCTGTTGACTCGGCAGAGACTGTGCTGAAGTTCCTGAAAATGAAATCGGGCGGTGAGTTATTACAATCCAAACTAACGGCGATGATTGCCGTGAAAGTGGAGCGGGGCAAACCAGATGAATGTAATCGATGCACTGATGACTCCGCCCGGGATAATCCTGTGCATTGTCATCGCAATCGGCCTCTACATCGCAGAGAGGAATGAACCATGAGCAACGTAATCCCCCTCAGACCTGATCCACTACGCAATCTCTACCAGTTAATCGACAGCATCCACGACACCAACCCTTCACCAGAAACCGAGCGCATCACTGATGAGGCTTTGGCATTGGTGCAGAACATGATAGAGGCCAGAGATGGAGACACAACGCTACCTGTTGCGTAATAACAACGTCAGACAGAACTGCATCACCGCCATCCAGCAACTCCCTACCGATACAGAAAAACCTCTGCAAGTAACCATCCAGGAAGACACCAGAAGCCTTGCGCAGAACCGCATGCTTTGGTCCTGCCTGCATGACGTATCGCAACAGGTGGTCTGGTACGGGCGGAAACTGGATTCGGAGAGCTGGAAGAACATCTTCAGCGCCGCGCAGCATCAGCAGGACACGGTGCCTGGCATCAACGGCGGCTTTGTCGTTCTCGGCAAATCAACCAGCAAAATGCGCGTCAGTGAGATGCGCGACCTCATAACCATCATCCATGCCTTCGGTGCAGAGCAAAACGTCAGATTCAGCGATGAGTCGGCACGCGCTGCGGAGTGGGCTGGCAGATTCGGGAGTGCAGTATGAGCAGAGGAAAATCCAAACACCACACTCAGGAAGAGTGCAACCACATCGCCAAACTCCGTAAGCAGGGATTGTCGTGGCGAGTCATCACAGAGCGCCTCGGCATCAACGAGAGCAGCGGTCGGGCAATGCTGGCGAGGGCGCGATGAGCAGACAACGCAAATCACCCACACAAATCTGCATAGACCATCTCATCTTCCAGCCAACCAAGCGATCGCGCTCAAAGCGGAAGCCTATCCCGCCAGCCAGTGAGGTGAAGACATTTGACTACACCTACGGATTGCTGCGCGCAAAGTGGAATCGCATGAGGCTGACACGATGAAACTAACCCCCAAGCAACGTTCAGAGTTGCACATGAAGTTTGGCGGGCGCTGTGCATATTGCGGATGTGAGCTACCTGAGAAAGGCTGGCACGCTGACCATGTTGAGCCAATTTATCGCGGCGTGACTCAGCACCGATATGTCAACGAAGAAAAGAAAATCGTAACCGTCAATGTTGAGCAGCGGCGTGAAAAACTGGATGTGCTTGAAAACATGGTTCCAGCCTGCAAGCCGTGCAATCTCTTCAAGTCGGTATGGAGCGTTGAGCAATTCAGGGAGCAGATAGCACTCCAGGCACAGCGAGCAATGAATTACAGCGTCAATGCTCGCACAGCAGAAAGGTTCGGGCAGATAAAGCTAACGCCTTCGCCGGTCGTGTTCTGGTTTGAGCAATACCAGGAGGCAGAAGATGCCGCATGAACGCTGCCACCGCTGCCACACCATCCTCACCAGTGAAGACAGGCATTGGTATGGCGTCGCATGTGAGTCCTGTGAAACCGACCTCAAGTGGGAAGAGTATGAGCAAAACCTCACCATCAAATCAGCCCATTGGCGCTGGCGAGCAATCTGCTTTGGAGTGCGTGTTCTGTGGAACTGGCCTCAAGTCATCGGAAGTTTATTGCTGCAGCGGCTGCGCCGACCATCTGATGGAAAGCGATCCGAATTTCGACATGACAGGAGACGATAATGGCACAGGCTAAACAGCCAAAGCCGCCGAAGCCCAAGAAATGCAAATTTTGCCCTGAGAAGTTCATCCCCCGCAATAGCCTCCAAACCGTCTGCTCACCAAAATGTGCCATCCAACTCGCTAACCAACTATCCGAGCGCAAGCAAAAGCGCCAGGAGAAAGAGCAGCGCGCGGCATGGAATAAGCGCAAGGCAGATGTGAAGCCGTTAAGCCACTGGATCAACATGACCCAGCGAGCATTCAACGACTACATCAGGGCGCGGGACGGGGATATTTGCATCAGCTGCGGCAGCACAACGGCAGTCATTTACCACGCCGGGCACTTCCGGACTACGGCAGCGGCATCACAACTAAGGTTCGATGAGGACAATGTTCATAGCCAGTGTTCGGCCTGCAACGTTCATCACTCTGGCGCCATCGGGCCATACCGCATCAACCTCATAGCAAAAATCGGCCTTCAGCGCGTTCTGGCGCTTGAATCAAACAACACACCTCACCGATACACCAGGGAAGAGCTGGACGGCATCCGTGCACGTTACAGGTCGCTTCTTAGGGCATTTGTAAAGCAAAGAGAGGCAGCATGACAACTGAAAATTACGCATCCGGATCGCTGGCTCAGCTACGCGACATCATCCGCCGCCGCCATGGTGAGTGGTCACAAAGAACCTTTGGCGATGTCGGGCCAATTGGGCCGCTAAAGCACTTGTCAGCAGAAGCGCTTGAAGCCGCTGCGCAGGTCGAGGACCTGTCTGAATGGGCTGATATGCAGTTCCTGCTATGGGACGCGCAGCGCCGGGCTGGCATAAGCGATGGAGAAATCATAGCTGCCATGGAAGAGAAGCTGAAGGTGAATATGGCGCGCACTTGGCCAGAACCGAAAGACGGCGAGCCGCGCATGCACATCAAAGGTGGTGACGAATGACCTGGCTAACCAAGTTACTCAGCAGATTTAACCCCGTTCATCCGATCCCGGTTCAGCGCAAACGCTCCAGCTACCCGGCCAGCCCCGCAAAAATCACCAAACGGAGAAAGAAATGATTGCCGATTACCTGCGAGACAAATGGCGGTTTCTCAGGATGTACCGCGCCCGCAATACCTTCCCGATTGATTACCGAATTATCAAAAACACAGCGAAACTGCAGGGGTTAAAACATGGGGCTTGAAGCGACAATTAAATATCACTTCCCGAAGGGGCAGAACTTCAGCGGGACAGCGCCACAGACCTCACCAGATACTCTCACAGGCACTGATTACATCGCAGCCATGGGAATGGCTATGGCTCGCGCTCCAATTGGTTACAGCGCATTTATGGGGAAGGTTGGAGTAAGTGAGAACGACGCCGCACGCGCCGTATCCCTGTTAACTGAATTTGCACTGCAGTCATGCGATAAGGTTGCCGCCTTACGCAAGCTTGGTAAAGATATTAAACCAGCAGTAATGCAAGTGCTCGCAACATATGCATACATGGACTATTGCCGCAGCGCCGCCAGCGTTAAGCCTTGCGAATGCTGCCAAGCGAAAGGCTTCATTGAGGCCGATGTGTTCTCGATGAAATCACCTCTATCAGGTGGCTATGCCAGAAACGTCAAGGATACCGTGCGCGTGCTGTGCAAGCAGTGTGGAGGGAAAGGCGTAGTTTCGACAGCGTGCCGGGACTGCAACGGGCGCGGTCGGGCGGTGATGAAAGCGGAGACAGAGAAGCAGGGCGTGCCGGTAATGGGTGACTGTAAGCGATGCTGCGGGCGCGGGTATGAGCGCATCCCGGCTGTCGAGGCTTTCCGGTCAGTATGTGACATTACAGACAGCATCAGCCTGGCAACATGGGATAGGAGTGGGAAGCCATTCTATGACCAACTTATCGGCAAGCTGGAAATTGAGGAGTCATGGGCTAATGCCGCTTTGAATAAGGTCACAGCCTGATGCAATAGGAAATAGCTCATTATTTATCATGGGCTATTTACTTTTCAGGAAGCTGGGGATATGATTCCCAACAGTTGAAGTTGCGCACTGATGTTTGCAGGGTGAAAAAATTCAACTGTTCCATCACAAGTGAGTGATTAAAAGCGCCACGGTTACCAGCCGAAGGCGCTTTTTTATTGCCTGCTCACTGCCAAATCTCAAAATCACGCTATTTTGCGATTGCGTGAGATTATTCAAAGGTCAGCCACAGAGTTGGCCTTTCTTCCCTTTTGCGCTCGCCCATCATCTTTCACTTACTCCCTTGTAACGAAGGGGCGATGCGCATTTCTTACGACTACAGACAGCCGACACCGGTCGGAGAGCGGCCTATGGCTTTCGATTATGAAACACTGAAATCAGCCGGTATCGGTCTGGCAACAGCCGGATCTGTTGCGCTAAATGGCTGGCTGGCATTTGGGCGTTACTGGGTAAAGACCCGCGCCAGCAATGCCAACGACATTCAGCAGATAGACATGCTGGAGCGTCAGGAAAAAAACATTGAGCGGCTAGAAAGCGATAACCAGAAGTTGCGGGATGAAAACCGTGAGTGTTGGCTGACTATCGCGGATCTGAAAGGCCGCTTACAGGTCATTGAGGCAACCATGAAGCACATGGAACGCCAGAACGAAGAATTAAAACAGCAGGTTTCTGATTTGACGGCGGCATGCATGAACTTAAACCGCGAGAACGTCAGGCAGAAGCAGGAGACTCCGCGATGAATATTAAACGGACGCCTGAAGAATTCTCGGTTACCTGGCAGGTGTGGCTCGTTATTTTTGCGACTGCGTTTGGCATATACATCGGCGGCCTGACATCCGGGTACATGATTGCGAATGCGCGCCATGACGCGGCGCAGGCAAAAATGCTTAACCGGGTAGATAAAAAGCTCGACCAGCTACCGGCCAAAACAGCGGACGCGGTGAAAGAGGATGATCGCAAATGAGCCAGATTATCCCAATCCTCAATTTTGAGGAAGGCTTCAGAGCCCGCCCTTACGTTGACAGCGAAGGCTATCCAACTGTCGGTACCGGCTTCCTGATTGGCCCGAAGGGCGCATCCATCAGCAATTACACCTTTTCACTCTCGAAAAACGTGTCGGATGTGTGGCTTCAGGAACTGGTCGACACCAAATCTACAGAGATGAAGGCATCACCTGCCATCTATGCCGCGCTGAAGAACTGCAACCCGGCGCGCGCTGACATACTCACCAGCATGGCGTACCAGTTAGGCACGCAGGGTCTGGCAGGGTTCAAGAACACTCTTCAGATGATCGCAGTTGGCAACTTTACTGGTGCAGCAGCGGGAATGATGAACAGTCTCTGGGCCCGTCAGACACCAAAGAGAGCCCTGCGGCATGCTGATGTGATGCGCACAGGCACCTACGATATTTATAAGGGGCTTCTATGAGCCTGCTTATCATCCTTTTGGTGGCGCTGGCATTCATTGTTGTCCTGCTGCTGATCCGCAAGTACACCTCGGTGGAGTTTGTGGCCCACGCCCGCCTGCTATGGAAAACGTGGTCGGTATGGCTGGGAAGTATCGGCGCTGTAATAGGTGCCGCATTACTTCAGTTTCCGGACGCAGCGCTTAATGCGTGGAACATGCTGCCGCCTGACCTGAAGAGTTATGTGCCACCTCACATCCTCAGCTACATCAGCCCGACACTCATGGGGCTGGCCGTTGCCGCTCAGTATATCCGGCAGCCCAAGCTCAAAGAGCGCGCCGAACAAATGCGAGGTGACCAATGACTCTCATCACTTCACTGCTGGCCGGTGGCTGGCACTGGATTGCAGCACTTGCTGCTGTAGTGGCCGCGCTGCTGGCAAGTTACTTCGGCGGCAAAAAGGTCGGCAACGTTCAGACACAAGCCAAGGCAGACGTTAAAGCCGCTGAGGCTAAGTCTGAGCAGGTGCAGGCTGTGGCAAAGAAACAGTCCGACAACACGGAGAAAGCGAACAGTGTTAAACAGGCCAATGCTGCTCTCAGTGATTCTGCTCAGCGCGACAAGCTGCGCAACTCACGATTCAACTCCGACGACTGATTCCCCGGTCGCCACAGTCGATTCCCTCTGCATCCAGGATTCAGTCATCCGCACCCACGGTAAAGACGCCGACCTGATGGACATCCGAACCGTCCGCGCTATCAACGATCACAACGACCTTTGGGTGAAGTTGTGCGGAGAACCTAAATGAATATCTTCAAACGAGCCTGGCTATGGCTCATCACCAAGAAGGAAAGCACTGTGACTGATACCACAGCAACCGACGCCACAGCAGTAACACCTGTTGCCACCGTCGAAACCACGCCTGTAGCGGCGACTGACACCACGGCAACCACCACGACCACAACTTTAACAAGCGAAGCAGATGCAGTATGTGAGCGCTTGCGAAAACTTGTTGTTGCCGCTGGCGCGCAGGCCCATGTGGTAATCGATGACCTGATCGCATTGGCAAAGAAACTGGGCTAAGGAGCAACCATGACTGTTGAAGTCACCGCCGCTGAACTGAACGAAGTATTACTCGACGCAGATGTGCAGGCGCTCATCGTGCAGAAACTGTCAGCGAAGAAAACAGCAGGGCTGGCCGATGCTTTAACGGCACAGTACAAAAGCCTTGGCATCATCACTGACAGCGCTGAATCATCCAGCACCAGTGACGCAGCCACTGACGCGAGCGCAGCGGACACAGCGGCCGTCAGCGCAGAAGCTACAGCTTAACAGGGGTTGAAATGAGCGACGCACCAAAAGTTACACCGGAAGATATCGAAAAAAACATATCATCCACTGAAATTGTTAAGCATGTTTCACAGGCTGGTCAGGTGCTGCGATGGGCCGTTCTGACCACTAATAGTGGCTTTGCTGTAACTGGTAAACCGTCCTGCGCCGTATCACCCGAGAATGATGATGCTGAGCTTGGTGAAAAGTATGCCATTGAGAATGCCAAAGAAGAATTGTGGGCGCTCATGGGCTACGCGCTAAAAGAAAAGCTAAGTCAACAGTAGGCAACACAAGGCTCATTCAGTGAGTGGGCCTGATGATGCCAGCCAGTCCCTCTGGATTAAAACGCCCTGACTTAACTATGAAGCGGTGTTCGCAATGCGGAACCCTCCCGTGAATTCGGTCAGTAAGCGTAAGGGGCAAGCAGGGTTTATAGGCGGTTCCAATCCCGCTGACTTTCCCCGACATGCGGTGAACGCCCACCGTGCGAGTTGCAGGCGTGGCAATCTGAGAGAAGATGAAATTTAGATAATTCTGCAAAAGGCATTCAATGAGTGCCTTTGACAGAACAAAAACGCTGAATCCTGATGTAGTGGTATCGCTACATCACGGTGATATATCCAACCAAGTAGCAGGAAACTCCAAATGGCCGCACCAAAGGGCAACCGATTCTGGGAGGCTCGAAGCAGTCACGGGCGCAACCCGACATTCGGTTCACCCGATGAACTGTGGCAAGCCTGCATTGAATACTTCGAATGGGTAGAAGACAACCCGCTATGGGAAATGAAACCATTCGCTTATCAGGGCGAAGTGGTTCAGGAACCAGTCGCAAAAATGCGAGCAATGACTCTTACAGGTCTGTGCCTGTTCCTCGACATCGGGGATGAGACATGGCGCAACTATCGTGCGAAACAAGATTTTATGGGGGTCGTCACACGAGCAGAAAAAGTCATTTATGACCAGAAGTTCTCTGGCGCCGCTGCTGACCTGCTTAATCCCAATATCATCGCTCGTGACCTCGGCCTTGCTGATAAGCGCGAGGTGCACAAGACAATTACTGACCTGACTGATGAAGAGTTAGATCGCAAGTTAATGGAGCTAAGCCATGCACAATCTCAGCCGGGAGCAGAAGATTGAGCTGGTAAAGCTGCTGGAAGAGAAGAAGCGCCGTGAAAGCGTGTATCGCTATCGTGGCTTCTATCAGTCGCGTCACCCGTGGCAAAAGCGGTTCATTGCCAGCACCAAAGAATATTCACAGTCGGCGCTGATTGCTGCAAACCGCGTTGGTAAGACGGAGACAGCGACCTACATCGACGCCATTCACGCAATGGGTGATTACCCTGAAGAGTGGACAGGCCATAAGTTTGACCATGCGCCGCTGATATGGGTGCTGGGTTACTCTGGTGAAAAGTGTCGTGACCTGTTGCAGACGCCAATCATTGGGCGCAAGACAGATAACGGCTGGGAAGGCGGGTTAATCCCCGGCGAGCTGATTGTCAGCGTCGAGGCGATGACCGGCACACCTAACGCAGTCCGATCTGTTTACATCAAGCACAAGTCTGGCGGCACCGCCAAGATTCAGTTCTGGTCATACTCGCAGGGCCAGCACGCACTGATGGGTGACAGCGTCGACTGGTTTCACATCGATGAAGAGCCAAAAGACCCCGACATATTCCCGCAGGTTCTGACGCGTACAGCGACAGGTGATCGTGGCAATGGCGGTCGTGGCATCCTGACGTTCACACCAGAGAATGGACGCACTGACCTCGTTATCGGGTTCATGGATAACCCGAGCCGTGCGCAGACGTGTATGAACGTTGGCTGGGATGACGCGCCACACCTCAGCGAGAAAGTTAAAGCTGAGTTGCTTGCGTCGTTCCCGGCTCATCAGCGTGACATGCGAACCAAAGGCATTCCGATGCTGGGTCATGGGCGCATTTATGACATCGCCGATGATGAAATCATGTGCCAGCCGTTCCCGTGTCCGGATCACTTCTTCGTCATCGACGGACAGGACTTTGGTTGGGACCACCCGCAGGCACACATTCAGCTGTGGGAAGACCGCGATGAGGACATCATCTACGTCGCTCACGTGTGGAAAGCCCGCGAGAAGAAAGCCGATGAAGCATGGAGACTGGTCAAGCGCTGGGCTGAAGGCGTTCCTGTTGCATGGCCTCACGATGGTCATCAGCATGAGAAGGGCGGCGGCCAGCAGCTGAAAGAACAGTACAAGGCTGAAGGATTCAGGATGCTTGCTGAGCACGCCACTTGGCCTGATGGCAGCAACAAGGTTGAGCCTGGCATCCATGAGATACGCGAGCGCATGCTTGATGGAAAATTCAAGGTGTTCACCACCTGCCCTGAATTCTTCGAAGAGTTCCGCATGTATCACCGCGACGAGCACGGCAAGATTGTCAAAACCAATGATGACGTTCTCGATGCTGTGCGTTATGGCGTGATGATGCGCCGTTCAGGCAAGCAGATGTTTAGCATTAAATCCCCTCGCAAAAAGGCTCGCGTAGCCACCACTGATTACAACCTATTCGGGTGAATGTATGGGTATCGAAACCGCAACACTTGCTGCATATGCGGCGGTGGCTTCTGCTGCCGTGGGCGCTGGTACAGCTGTTTACTCAGCAACACAGAACAAAACTCCCAGCGTGAAAGACCCGCTTAAGCAGGGCGCGGATGCAGCCACAGCAGGCGCTGATGATCTGCTTCGCAAGAAATCACGTCAGGGCATCAATGCCAATATCCTTAGCGGTTCAGGTGGCGCAGGCAATGTCGGCGCATCCTCAACCGGACAGAAATCACTATTAGGCGGCTAGCATGGCTCAGGAAAACGACGAACTGCTTGACCAGATACTCCGTGACCAGTCGACGATGGAAACTTCCCGGTCAGCATGGGAGCAGCTCTGGCAGGAAGTAGCAGAGCGTTGTTTGCCGCGTGGTGCAGATTTCAAAGGCGAAATCCGCGATGGACAGAAGAAATCTGATAAAGCCATCGACTCCACGCCCATTGTGGCGCTTGAGCGCTTTGCTGCTGCCATGGAATCCGTTATCACGCCTCGCACGCAGACGTGGCACGGGTTGCAGAATGAAAGATTCAGCGATGACACCGAGGTGCAGGAGTACTTCGAAGAGGTGACGAAAGTCCTGTTTCGTCTGCGCTATGCACCATGGGCCAACTTCGCTAACCAGATGAGTGAAAACTACATCTCGCAGGGCGCGTTCGGTAATGGCTGCATGTATGTGGATGAGCTGCCCGGTAAGGGTATGCGCTACCTGACATATCACCTTCGTGAGATTTACTACGAAGAGAACTATCAGGGCATCGTGGATCTGGTTCACCGCAAGTTCAAACTCAATGCCCGTCAGGCGGTGCAGCAGTTTGGCAAAGAGAACCTGCCAGAAAGTATCCAACGCGCCTCTGAGTCAGCGCCGATGAGCAAGTTTGAGTTCATTCATCGCGTGTGCCCGAATAACGAGATTCAGTACGATGCTGAGAACCAGCCTCGTCAGGATCACACCGGCATGCCGTGGGCCTCTTACTACATCTGCAAAGAGGGCAGGAAGATTGTCCAGCAGAGCGGCTATCACACCATGCCGTACTGCATTGGCCGCTACTACAAATCTCCCGGCGAGACTTATGGTCGCGGCCCCGGCATGACAGCATTGCCTGACATCAAAGTGCTGAACGAGATGAACAGGGAAACGCTGATAGGTGCGCAGCTTGCGAACCGACCGCCGATCCTCGTAGCAGATGACGGTGTGCTCGACACATTCAACCTGACGCCAGCGGCTATCATTCCAGGCGGCATGAGTTCCAACGGCTCACCTCTGGCCGCACCGTTCACGTCCGGCTCTCAGCCAAACCTTGGCCTTGAGATGATGGACCAGAAGCGCCAGCTGATTAACGACGTGTTCCTTGTGACGCTGTTCCAGATTCTGGTGGATAACCCGCAGATGACGGCGACAGAAGCCATGCTGCGCGCTCAGGAGAAAGGTCAGCTGATGGCACCGACTGCCGGGCGCATTATGTCCGAGCAGCTTGGGCCGATGATTGAGCGTGAGATTGATATCTGCGCCCGCAATGGCCTGTTGCCTGACCCGCCACAGCAGTTGATCGACGCGGGCATGGAATACGACATCGACTACAAATCACCGCTGGTTCGCATGCAGCGCGCGGAGCAGGGGCAGGGCATTCTTACCACGCTGGGCGTAGTCAGCCAGGCGGCACAGTTCGATCCGAGTGTGCTCAAGCTTGTGAAGTATGGCGAGGCCATCCGCGAGCTGGCAGACATCAACGGCATGCCATTGTCACTGTTGCTCACTGAAGATGAAGAGCAGCAGATGAAGGCAGCGCAGGCACAACAGGAACAACTCAATAACCTGCTCAATGCCGCGCCGAACATTGCCACAGCAGCCGATAAGCTGGCATCTGCCAACCAGAAAGCCAACACACCACTACCCGCACCGCAATAACCACCTGAAGGGATGACATGAGCAGATTAATTCTGAGGCGTGCCCGCGCCTTCAGGGCGGTGTTTGGCACCACAAAGAACCGTACGCGAGATCAGGAAATTGTTCTCAAGGTGCTTGGTGACTTCTGCAGGGTGAACAAATCGAGCGTCACCGTCTCACCCATTCACCGGCAGGTTGACCCGCTGGCTACCTGTGTAGCCGAAGGTCGTCGCGAAGTCATCAACCGCATATCCCAGTATTTGCAGCTCGACCAGGAAGAGCTGATCCGCATCATCAACGAGGCAGAGAAAACCGATGTTTAACATTCGTGACCTTATTCGCGTTTACATGAACGAAGCAGGCGAAGGCGATCTGTCCGGCGCAGGCGAAGGGCAGCAGCCCGGAACCGAAGGGCAGCCACAATCAACCAGTACTAATCTGCTGGGCGGTGACGAACCACAACAGCCGCCAGAGCCATTCCTGTCATCGCTTCCTGAAGAGGGTGATGCGGAAGGCTGGGGTAATGTCTGGAACAAGCTTGGCCGCCCTGAAACAGCAGAAGGCTATGAACTGCCAGTACCAGATGGTGACAACGGTGAGTTCGCTGGAGCCGCCAGCGGCAAGATGCATGAGCTTGGGCTGAGCAAGTCGCAGGCTCAGGGCATCGCTGAGTGGTACAACACCCAGCAGTCGCAGATGCTTGAGCAATTCAATCAGCAGCGCGAGCAGCAGGCTACAGAGAATGTCGCCGCCATCCGCAAGGAGTGGGGCAACAACTTCGATGCCAACGTTGCAGTAGCCAACAAAGCCATCTCAGCTTATCTGGCACCTGAAGCTATTCAGGCGCTCAGAGATAGCGGGCTCGGCAGTAATCCCCACTTCGTTAAAGCATTCCACAAAATCGGCCAGTCGCTTTCCGAGGCGAAGGTCATCAATGGTGAGCCGTCTCAGAGCGGACCCAAATCAACAGAAGACATCTTCTACGGAAGCAACTAAAGGAACCATAACCGATGGCTACTATTGGCAATACCGCCCTTACGTTGGCTGACTGGGCTAAGCGTCAGGACCCCGACCTTAAACAGGCTCGCATCATTGAGATGCTGAACCAGAAGAACCCTATCCTGCTGGATATGCCGTTCATCGAATCCAACGCTCCGACCCATCACCGCACTACCGTTCGTACCTCGCTGCCCGCCGCTCAATGGCGTCGTATCAACCAAGGTGTGAGCAAAGGCAAGTCAACCACTGCGCAGGTTGATGAGGCTGTTGGCATTCTTGAAACCTATTCAGAAGTCGATAAGCGCTTGGCAGATCTGAACGGTAATACCGGCACATTCCGCCTGTCTGAAGCTCAGGCCTTCATTGAAGGCATGAACCAGCAGATGGCTCGCACTCTTTTCTATGGCAATAAGAAAGATGACCCTGCATCGTTCGATGGGTTTGCTACGCGCTATAGCGAGCTTGGCGCACAGAACGGCAAAAACATCATAAACGCTGGCGGCACAGGCGATAACCTCACTTCGATCTACATCGTTGGCTGGGGTGAGCAGACTGTCCACGGGCTTTACCCGAAAGGCTCAAAGGCTGGCTTGACTCATGAAGATAAAGGCCAGGTCACTTTGTTCGACGAGAACAACAACCCATATGAAGGTTATCGCGATCACTTCACATGGGACACCGGCCTCGCCGTGCGTGACTGGCGCTACGTGGTGCGCATCGCGAATATCGACGTCACCAAGATGCTGGACGAAAAAGCCAATGGCAAATTCGCTACAGATCTGGTTCGTTTGATGATCGCTGCCACCCATATTCTTCCTGACCGCAGCGCGCGTATGGGTATCTACATGAACCGCACGCTGGGCGGATTCTTTGACATGCAGGCGGTAGAAAAGCCTTCGCTTGGACTGAACGTGATTCAGGATACTGAAGGTAAGCCTTGGACTGCCTTCCGTGGCATGCCGTTCCGCGAAACCGATGCCATTGTTGATGGCGAAACTGCTGTAGCGTAAGGAGCTAAGCAATGGCAATTCTTGATAAACTGCTGACGTTTTCGAACGCTCAGGCGGTCACTGCGACCGCTGTATCTACCAACGTGGTAGACCTCGGTGTTGATCGCGATATCGGTGTGGGCGAGCCGGTGTATTTCGCCGTCCAAGTTGGTACCGGCTTTGCCGGGTTGACCTCGCTGAATGTGGCGCTGCAGACCAGTGCTGACAACAGCACCTGGACAGACCTGGCGACATCCGGCGCTATCCCGGTGGCAAGCCTGACCGCTGGCGCTCAGCCAGTGCGCATGGTGGTGCCGTCATCTACTAAGCGTTATCTGCGCGTGAACTACACCGTGGCAGGCACTGGCACCGCAGGCACCGTGACAGCTTCACTGCTGCTGGGTCCTGATGGCTACCGTGCTTATCCGGCTGGTTCGCCAACGCCTGACTTCAGCGCCGTTACCAACATTTCGGTTGAAGGTGTCAGCGTCAGCCCGACGACTGCCAGCGTTGCCGTAGGTGCAACTGTCGCGCTTACCGCCAGCGTGTCGCCGTCTGATGCAAGCAATGCGGCAATTACTGCATCGTCTTCCAACACTGCAGTGGCAACCGTGACCCGCTCTGGTAACACCATCACCGTGAAAGGTGTGGCAGCCGGTACCGCAACCATCACCGTTACCACGGAAGATGGCGGCTACACCGCAACCAGCACTATCACCGTTACCGCCTCGTAACAGCATCCCGATATCACAAGCCCTCTACGGAGGGCTTTTTTAATGGTGAGATATGACTACCAAGATAATCGTCATAAACCGCGCTTTGGTGAAGCTTGGCGAAGAGCGCCTGATGAGCGAGACGGATAACAATAAAGCGTCACGGACAGTCGAGGCGATTTATGACGGTTTGCTTGAAAGTCTGCTGCGCGACTACCGCTGGGCGTTTGCCATCAAGCGCACAAAGCTCGCCGCGCTGAGTGACGCACCGGCCTACGGATATTCCACGCAGTACCAGTTGCCCGCCGATTTCCTGCGTATGGATGAAGTGCTTAACAGCGTGCTCATGGAGGTCTGGAGTTATTCAGGTGAGCGCCTGTCAACAGCACCATGGCAGATGGAAGGAAGGAAAATCCTGACCGATATCGAATCGCCGCTACACCTGCGCTATGGGGCAAAAGTCACAGACCCATCACAGTGGGATAGTTCATTCGCAGAAGCCTTTGCCTGTCTGCTGGCCTACGAGATGTGCGAGTCAATCACTCAGTCATCCACCAAGAAGCAGGCCGCCGCTCAGGATTTCGATGCCGCTATCAAGGCAGCACGCGCAGCCAGCGCCATCGAGCGACCACGCATCAAGCAGCAGGAAACATCCTGGTTAACGTCGAGGTTATAAATGCCAGCAGCATCCCCGTCACTCAACAGCTTCAACGCCGGTGAGTTCTCCCCGCTGATGATGGGGCAGACCAACTTTGAGAAGTGGTCATCTGGTGTTAAATCGATGCTCAACTTCATACCCCGATCTCAGGGTCCGGCTGAGCGCCGCGCCGGTACATATTTTGTCAGCGAGATAAAATATTCGGGAGATAAAGTATGGCTGGCTAAGTTTGAATTCAACACTACCCAGGCATTTATCCTTGAGTTTGGCCCTTATTACATTCGCTTCTACTCTGATCACGGAGTTGCATTGAACAGCAGCGGCGGGGTGCTCGAGGTGCCTTCGCCGTATAGCTCTGATGACCTGACTAACGACGATGGTGGCTTTGGCCTGTCCATGGTGCAGAGCGGGGATGTGATTTACATCTGCTGCCACACCGGGGATATCGCGCCTTACAAACTGAGCCGAAACTCCAATACTGACTGGACACTGGCCGCGTTTGATTACGCTGGCGCGCTGGGGCCGTTTGACAGCACTAACTCAAAGCGCTCACAAACTGTTTATACCGACCAGTTTCGCATCTGGTCAAGCGATGGTGCGGCGCGACCGGATGGTACACCTACTACAACCAGTCTGTGCACGATCACATCAAACACCGCGATATTCGAATCAGGCCACGTGGGTGGTCTTTTTTATATCGAGGCTAGCACCGATAAGGTTGATGACGATACCGGACACAATGGCTATATCCCGTCATGGGCTGCTGGTACTACGGAGACGTTCTCTCCGGGCGTATTCTGCCGCAGTGATGGAAAGTATTACGAAAGCATGGACGGCACCAAGACTGGCTCTACTCAGCCAGACTGGACTGCAGGCGCGCATCAGGATGGCTATACGTTGTGGCGATACTCTAACGGTGGCTGGGGCGTTATTCAGATCACCTCTGTCACAAGCTCCACTGTTGCTGTCGGAAAAATCCTTCAGGAGTTGCCGCCCAGCGTTCGCAACACAACCGGCAAAACATTCAAGTATGCATTTGGTGACTGGTCACCGAAGCAGGGCTTCCCGACAAAGGTTGCCTTCTACAAGAACCGCCTTGTATTCGCCTCTCGCGGTAAACTGTGGTTCTCGGTTGCTTCCGACTACGAAAACTTCACGCCAATGGCTGACGGCTATGAGGTGCAGGATGATGATGCGATCAACGTACAGATTGAAGCTGACTCAACCAACACCATTCAGTGGCTGGCCCCCGGATCATCTCTGCTGATTGGCACCGCTGGCGCTGAGCACTCCTGCTCTCCTTCAACAACCACATCGGCGTTTGGTCCGAAGAATATTCAGATCACCAAAGAGTCAGCCTATGGTTCGACTGGCGTTAACTCAGTGCAGGTCGGCGCAACGTCTATGTTTGTCCAGCGTGCAGGCTGTAAAGTCCGCGCCGTGCAGGCTGACTATGAGAGCGGTTCGTACAGCTCAAGCGATCTTACCGTGCTGGCTGAACACATCACCCGCGCTGGCGTTGTCGATATGGCATGGCAGCAGGAGCCGGATTACGTGCTGTGGGTTGTGCTGTCCGATGGCTCTCTGGTCGCGATGACCTATAACGATGAGCAGAAGGTCACGGCATGGCACCGGCATGATGTTGATGGCGATGTTGAGGCGGTGAGTTGCATACCGGATCCGAACGGCATTCGTGATGACCTTTGGCTTGTGGTAAAGCGCACCATCAATGGCGTGACTAAGCGGTATGTCGAGTTTCTTCATGCGGCATGGGATGCGGCAAGTGAAAGCTTTTCGCAGGCGTACTACGTCGACTGCGGACTGACTTACTCAGGTGACCCGGTGACTAGTGTTTCTGGCCTAACCCACCTTGAGGGGCAGACGGTCGCGATCATCTCAGATGGCGCGGCGCATCCCAATCGCACAGTGAGCGGTGGCTCTGTCTCTCTGGACTGGTCAGCATCGGTGGTTCACGTTGGCCTGCCATACAGTTCTGAGGTTGTCACGCTTCCACTGGAGGCGGGCGGTACCGCTGGCACTGCTCAGGGGAAAACAAAGCGTATCAGTAAACTCACGCTGCGATTCGTGAATACGCTGGGCGGCAAAGCGGGGCTTGAGGGTGGAGCCGATCTGGATGTGCTGGAAAGTCGTGACTATTCAGACCTGATGGACAATCCCCCTGCGCCGTTCACTGATGACAGGAATCTCCCGTTCCCCGGTGGTTATGACACCAATGCGTGTATCAGGGTAGTGCAGGATCAGCCTCTCCCGATGACGCTTGTTGCTATTTACCCTCGCTCATGGACAACAGGCGAATGAAGATAATCCCCTACGAACCGCAGCACCTGCTGATGATTAAGCCGCAGCCCAGCCAGGAATCACTGGAAAGAACGCCTGAGCGAGCAGCCCAACTTGCCCAGTACGAAAGCTTTACAGGGGTGATTGGCGATCGCGTGGTGGCGATTGGCGGTCTGGTAGAGCTGAACCCAATCAGGGCTTACCTCTACCTCATCGTGACCGACGAAATTCAGCATCAATGGACACAGCTTTATCGCGTCGCCCGCCGACTGATTGGTCTCGCGCTGAACGATTACATCCGCCTTGAAACGCTGTCGGCTTTTCCTGAAGCCGATCGCTGGCTTGAGTTAATCGGCTTTCGGTTTGAGGGAGTCATGCGCCGGGCGGGTCCGGATGGGTGTGATGCGAAAATGTACAGCATAGTGAGGGTTGACGATGCAGTTCACACAATCAGTGAGCAATAACCCCGCCGCATGGTCATCAGTCGCTTCGTCTGGCCTGAACAGCGTAAGTACCATGGCGCAAGGATTCACAGCTTCACGCAACAGCAGTTACAACGCCGCGTTGCTTGACCAGCAGGCAAAGACGGTCGCTCTACAGACTGGCTCTCAGACGGCACAGATTCGCCGTCAGGGCGCACAGGCGATTGCCGGACAGTCGGCGGCCTTTGCTGAAAACGGTACTGGTACGGGCGGCAGTAATGCCGCCATTCAGCGCTCGACTGCCATCGACACAGAAATGGATGCGGCAACCGCTGACTATAACGGTCGGCTGCAAATCGCTGACATCGAAAATCAGGCAGCGGCCCAGCGCGCTCAGGCTAAGTTGCAGCGTCCGGGTCTGGTTAGTCTGCTTGGTGGCATCAGCAGCGCGGCGGGAAGCTATTACAACACATCAGCTTTGACTAAACGGTAGGTGAGCAATGGCAAGAATTCCGGGCTACGAACGTCAGGTTGGAGTGCGCGCTGGCGGGCCTTCTCCGGTCAATCTGCCAACGCAGTCAACAGATACACAGATGTTGCAACAGGGCGTCAATTCATTTGCCGATGCGGCCGTCAGGCTTCAGCAGCAGCAGAATGCAGTTCGCGGCACGCAGTACATGACCGACTTCGTTAATGCGCAAACCTCGCTGGGTCAGGCACTGAATGATGCACAGCAGCAATCTAAGGATGGCATCGACTACATCCCCGCCGCGCAGCAGCTGATAAAGCAACATCAGGAAGATTTCTTTACTCAGCACCCCGGACTTAGCGACAGCGAGAAACAGGATTACACCCTGCGCTGGGCGCAGTCTCGCGGTCAGCTTGAGAATCAGGCTATCAACTGGGGCCAGAATCAGGCCAAACAGATTTCAGTCGCCAACCTGACAGACAGCGCATCAGCAGTTGGTAACGCTATCCTGCAGGACCCGAACTCAGCCAAGTCACTGGCAGTGGCGCATCTGCAGGCAATCGACCAGAGCGATCTGGACCCAGCCACAAAAGCAGAGCTTGCTAGCCGCTCGCGCAACATGTGGGCTCTGTCTGCTGCGCAGTACGGTATACAGAAAGACGCTCAGCATGTTCTAGACCAGCATGGTGCGTTCCAGGCTGTTCAGACGGTTGGTGCTGGCGATGGCTCATCAATGCCATCTGGCTCACCGTCCACGCTGGCAACACGCAACAATAACCCGCTGAACATCAGGTTCAATCAGAAGAATGACTGGGCAGGAAAGGGTGGAGATAACGGCACAGGATTCGAGCAGTTCGACACGCCCGATCACGGGTTCCGCGCCGGGATTAAGTTGATGCGTAACCACATCAACAACGGTAACGACACGATTTCAAGCCTCATCAATAAGTGGGCTCCCGCTGGCGATCACAATGACCCGGTGCAGTATGCGCAGTCAGTAAGCCAGCAAACCGGCATTCCGGTTGACGCGAAGCTCAATCCCAACGACCCGCAGCAGATGACAGCCGTTGCTAAAGCAATGGCGAGGCAGGAAGGCTATGGTTCGCCAGTCAGTGACTCGCAACTTAATCGCGCATGGTCATCACAGAACGATCCTAACCAGTTGGCCCCCGGCGTTCCGTGGGGGCAGCTGACGCCGCAGCAGACAAACAGCGTAATTAATCAGGCTCAGGCCAAGGTTGACCAGCAGAACACGCAGCGCCGCATGCTGATGCAGGACCAGATGAAAAATGACACCGCTCTCATTGAGGCGGGCAACCCGGTTACAAACCCAATCAGACATGATCAATGGATGAGTACCGCGCCGCATGATGCCACACCTGAAGAACTTACCATTCTGGATAAGCAGTATCAGCAGTATGCGCTGCTGAACCAGTTGCAGCCCATCTATTCCGACATCAACAGCAAGTCGGCCGGTGAAGGCCTCGCATCGGTGCAGAGCATCAGGCCAACGGGAACTGAAGATGATTTCGGTTTCCGTCAGCAGCGTTACCAGCAGGCGCTGCAGAAATACCAGCAGGTCATCGGCGCACGCGAAAAAGACCCCGGCGGCTGGCTGGCGCAGAACTCACCACAGGTTCAGGCGGCTTATCAGGCATATCAGCAGGACCCAACTCATGGCGCGCAACTTGCTCAATCCATCATGGTGGACAAATCCCGCCTTGGCATTAAGAGCAAAGATGTTCTGCCTGATGCGCTGGCTGACGGCATCCTGCAGCAGATTGATACCAGCAAAGAGCAAAGCGTGACAGCGATACAGAATATCGCTGGTCAGTTTGGCCCTTATGCAGATCAGGTTATGCAGCAGGTGCAGAAGAAGGCAGGCCCGGTTTTGCAGGTGGTGATGGCAACAGATAACCCCCGCTCAGCCAACACGCTCTGGCAGAACCGCAACGTGAAGACAGGCGACATCAAAGACGCCATCAACACGGACAACAAAGGAGCTTCTGATAACGCTGACAGCGAGTGGGCGAGCCAGTCGAAAGACTTCGCAACCACGATGGTGAATCAGCCTGGTGGGGTTGGTGTATGGAACAACTTCAACGAGCAGGGACGCCGCCTTACCTACCTCAACATCCAGAAGGGGATGAGTCCAGGTGATGCTGCGAAACAGGCCTATCAGGATGTGCTCGGCTCGCAGTACCAGACTCAGGGATCATGGCGACTGCCGGTTAAGTACGGACTGGATTTGAGCGATGTTCGCGATGGGGCAAACCATTATCTGGAAAACCTAAAGGCAGACCAGATTATGCCGCTGCAGGGCGATCCTCGCCTGGGTGATGAAGTGAACCGCCAGCAAAGCCTGTCGCGTATCCGTGACAGCGCCGAGTGGGTGACTAACGCCGATGAAACCGGGCTTCTGCTAACGCTGAATGGTCTGGTGGTAAACGGCAGTAACGGCGCGCCGATCACCGCGAACTTTAATGACCTGTCTATAGCAGGCCAGCAGAATCGCGGCGTGATGAACAGCGTCGGTAAGTTCTTCTCATCGCCAACCAAGTTTGACGCCAGCAAAGGCGGCATGACGCCTGAGCGCGCACTGTTCGGTGATAACTTCCAGCAAGGAGTACAGCGTTGACGATTTACACACAAGACCCTGGTCAGGGTATTAACCAGCCAATAGGCAATGCTCAGTCCGGTCTTGGTGAATCGCTTGCTGCTACTTTCGAGCAGGGATTTGAAGAAGGGCCGTTTAACTCGGCGCTGCGCCTCAACCGGGCTTACGGCCAGTTAAACGATCCGACATCACCGATGGTGCCAAAGGCACAGGCTGATGCAACGCTCAAGCAGTATGGCGTGAAGAGCATCGATATACCTGATGAAGGCGTCACGCAGACCTATCTGGATAACGTGGTATCCAACCGCAAAGACACACTGGCAAAGCAGCAGATCGCCGCTGCCGCCCCATCAGGATTTGTGGCCACACCACTAAACGTGATGGCAAACCTCGCTGGCGCAATGGCTGACCCGGGTAACCTTGCTTTGGGTCTGGTGCCATTCGCAGGCGAGGCGCGCGCGGCGACATTGCTCGGTCGCGCAGGTGAGCGATTCCTGCAGGGTGCGGCGATGGGCGGCATCCAGACGGGCGTCACACTGCCTACGACCGCGCTGGCATCGGCGGCAGAGGGTGATGATTTTACGCTGGGCAACGCCATGGAGAATCTTTTCTATGGCACGGTCGGCGGCGGCCTGCTTCATGCCGGTGGCGGCGTGATCGCTGATTTGGTTCGCGGGCGCAGAACTCCTTCAGTCGGTGAATCACCGCTCGAAACCACCTCTCGCGTTGAGCCTGTAACAGATCCGGTTTCACCATCTAGAACCACAACAGCCGAACCCGATAACGCATCACCGCTACTCGACCAGACGATGGCCCGTGAGGCTGATAATTACGCCTACAGTCGTGCGTACGACGATGTCATCCCGGACTATCAGCAGTCGCTTCAGGACTTGCAGCAGGGGCGCATCGACAACGTTGCCGACCTGCGCGCAGAGATGGCGGCAAATGAACACGCCGCCAGTCGTCTTGATGCAACACTGAAAGATCGCACTGAGCAATATCAGCAGCAGCGCATGAAGTATCGAGATGCGCGCCAGCGCGCTCTTGCCGATATCGAAAGTGAGAAGCAGTCTCTGTCATCGCGCAACGACGAAATCAATCAGGCGCTGGATGGCAACGCAGCAGCTGAGAAAGCGGCGGGCGAGCTAAGCGCTATTGGTCGTGGCGAGATACCTGATGGGCTGGCAGGCAGAATCAGTGAGCGGGCAGGCCAGATTAAATCCGGCCTGCAGCGCACAAACCTGGCTGAAGGTGTTCGCAGCGCGGCACAGAGAATCGACGATGCCCACTGGACTCAGCGTCAGAATGCTTTCCGCGCAGGGTTGTCTCACATGATGCAGGGTAAAGCGCCCGACGTTGAACCTTTCTTCGACCTGACGGCGCCTGAACTCCGTGAGCCTTCCATCGAGCAGATCCGCAAAGGACCACGCAGTGACACCGATCCATCTACAGTGAACGCCAGCCGCGATGCTGAAGCTGATTATCAGCGCGCCAGCCGTGACGATGCCGACCTGCTGAATGCGCAGGAAGATTTCGAAGCAGAAATGGCATTAGCGAAAAGCCGCGTTGATGAACTGGATTCACCGGAACTGCGTGAGGCGCTGGGTGACATTCAGAAGCAGGCCAGTGACGAAAGTCTGGTTAAAGGCTATCAGGAATATGCAGCCTGTATGCTCAGGAGAATGTAATGGCTAATCAGTTTCTGACGCAGTGCGAGCAGGCAGTCAATAAGGCTGCCGGGCGCGAACTGTCTGAGCAGGAAATGGAAAATCTGGTGCGCGACATGGAAAACACTGTGAAGCGAATCAGAGCAGAGAACGAAGGAATATCACTGCAGGATGCGGCACTTCGCGCTGCGGAAGAGTTAGGAAATGAAAAGAAACTGGCAGCCGTAATAGACGCTAGGAATGAAGCACTAAATACTCGCATTAAAGCCGAACGCCTTGCCTTCCTGCGTGACAGCTTCCCTGACCGCCCGGACATTGGCTTATCAGCTATTCTGGTCGGGCGCAACGAGGCACGCACCGGCAGCCGATCCTCTGCTTCATCCGAGCAGTTCCAGCTTCGCTCCAAATACCTGTCAGGCCTGAATCACGACCTTGAACAGGCAGACGTGCTAAAGTTTCTGGCAGCCGGCACAAACGATGCCGAGGTTGCTGATGCAATGTGGCGACTGGGTAAAGGCGAGGCGACCAATGGACTACGCCCGGAGTCGGTGAAGATTGCGGAGATCATCACCAAGTGGCAGGAGGCGGCACGTATCGATGCCAATAAGGCCGGGGCGTGGATACGCAAGATGCCTGGCTACATCGCCCGTCAGGGTCACGACATGATGAAAATCCGCGCCGCTGGTTTTGATGCGTGGAAGCAGACCATCCTCCCACGACTGGATAATGCCACCTTTGAAGGCGTAACTGATACGGACGCTTTCCTGCGTAACGTGTATGACGGGCTGGCATCCGGCGTTCACCTGTCTTCCGAAAAGCCAGACTGGATGAAAGGATTTAAAGGTTCACAGAATGTTGCGCGCCGTGCCAGCCAGGAGCGCGTGCTGCACTTTAAAGACGGTAACGCATGGCATGAGTACAATCAGCAGTATGGCGTTGGCAGCCTTCGTGAAGCCATATTTGGTGGACTGGAGTCATCGGCGCGCAACACCGGCCTGATGCGCGTGCTGGGCACCAACCCGGAGAACATGCTCAACTATCTGGCTGACACTGTATCAAACGACCTGCGCGGCAATGAGAAAGGCCTGCGTGCTTTCACTGACGCGCGCCGCAGCCAGATTAAAAGCCAGATGGCAGAAGTTACCGGCGCAACAAACATCCCCGGCTCAACCGCGCTGGCGCGCTTTGGCTCTACGACACGGGCTGTGGACTCGATGATTAAGCTTGGTGGCGCGCTTATCTCATCATTCAACGACCTTGCCAGCAACGCGCTGGAGCTTCGCTATCAGGGTAAAAGCTTCCCGCAGGCGCTGACCGAGTCAATTCAGGGTCGTCTGAAGCGTTACTCGGCACCGGAGCAAAAGCAGATCCTCAGCTCGCTTGGGGTTTACGCCGACTCGATGCGTGATGAAATCCTGCAGCGATTTTCTGGTGACGTGACTCTCCCCGGAAAGGTGTCGCGTCTGCAGCGCCAGTTCTTTAAGCTCAACGGCCTGAACTGGTGGACAGATGCCTCGCGCAACACCACGGCCACAATGATTTCTCACTGGCTGGCTGATAATGCCGATTCGGCTCATGCCACGCTCAATGGCGATTTAAAGCGCGCGCTGGACCTGCACGGCATCGGTGAGGCTGAATGGAGCATTTACCGCCAGATGGATTTGAAGGGCTCAGAAGGCCGCAAATTCATGACGCCTGACGGCATTGATTCAATTCCGGATGAAGTGATCGCCAAATACGTTTCCGATCGCAACGTCAACGTGAACGACAAAAGCCTGCAGGCCGGACGTGAGCAACTGGCTGATAAGTTGCGCGGCTACGTTCTCGACCGCGTCATGGTGGCAATGACTGAGCCAACGGCGCGCACCCGAGCGCTGATGAAGCAGGGCACGCAGCCCGGAACGGTAGAGGGTGAACTGCTGCGCTTTATCGGTCAGTACAAATCCTTTACTGCATCATTCATGCAGCAGGCGCTGGGTCGTGAGGTATTCGGGCGCGGTTATACCCCGGCACCTCTTGGGCAAAGTAAGTGGGGAAGCGTGCAGAACGCACTGTTCAAAAGCGGGAAGGGTGAGATGGTCGGGCTCGCTCAGCTTTTCCTGTGGATGACAACTTTCGGTTATCTGTCAATGCAGACCAAGCTGATGTTGAAGGGGCAGACGCCTAGGCCTGCTGATAATTATAAGACCTTCCTTGCTGCCGCTGCGCAGGGTGGAGGATTAGGGATTATCGGTGATTTCCTCTTCGGCGAGGCGAATCGCTTTGGTAATGGGCCAGTCACTTCATTGGCCGGGCCTGTTGCAGGCGATCTGGATGACTTCATTTCGCTCTACCAAAAGGCTGTCGCGGGGGAGGCTAAGGCCGGTGATGCTTTCAGGACGGCGGTTGATCACACCCCGTTCATAAATCTATTCTGGCTTCGTCCAGTATTGAATGGCCTGATACTGAACCAGATAACCGAGTCGCTTTCCCCCGGCGCGCTGCAGCGGTATGAGCAGAACGTGAGGAAAAATCAGGGAAACGACTTCTTGGTTAAACCATCTGACTGGATGTTAAGCAAGCACTTGTAGCCCACCATTAGGTGGGCTTATCTGACTTACTTGCCGCCGGGGCGAGAGTCAGCCGAGCGGCCGCCGCAGATGGAACCATCTGATGCGGTATCAGTAGAGTGTTGGCAGTTACCTGCAAAGGCTTGCACAGAGGCACCCATGGAGAGGATCAGGCAAAGGACTGCAATTGTTTTCTTCATAATATTTCTCGCTGTGTGATTTTTGCCAAGCGGCAAGAAACAATATGTCCTGATTACAAAAACAGCAATAAATTTAATGAGAATATTCTTATTTTTCTTTCAGGTGTTCTTTTTGCTTTCATCAAGGAGATCATTGACGTCCACATCTGCTGGGCTCTTTTGCATGTCAGTTAGTGCAGCAGCAAATGCGGTCAGAGCTTGAATGATGCCTTCAGGGTTATCAACATTCTTGATTTCAATAGGCTTTCCATTAGCCATGTCGAACTTAATAGACTTGGCTTTTCCAGAAACGGCATCCTCTAGTATTTGAACAATCTCTGAATTTATAGATCTTCCGTTCGCCTTTGCTCTTGCTGTAATGGCATCGCGCAACTCGTCGGGCATCCTCAGTCCGAATGGCGCGATGTTTCTCATACCTTTCATAAATTTGCTCTAATCAGTTTTGATATCACAGTGTAATCATAAAACCGCTTGACACGATAGACTCACGGTGTAATCATTTCACCGTGATATCAACTTGCTAACGAGGTGCGAAATGGGTGATGTGCTTTACACGGGAAGAAAAAGCGAAAACTTTATGCTTAGATTGCCCGAACGCATGAAAGAAGAAATCCGCCGAATGGCAGAAATGGATGGAATCTCAATCAACTCTGCGATAGTCCAGCGACTTGCTAAAAGCCTGCGTGAGGAAAGAACAAGTGGTCAGTAAAAACAGCGAAGCCCCGACTGCGCTAACAGTCAGGGCCTCTAATTTGCCGGTTAACCTTTGCGAGAAAACCAACATGAACATTGTAGCTAAAACAGAGATGAACTTCCATGGCATCAACCTGACTCCAGTGGCTGATTTGAACGGTGTTTGGCTGACATCGGCAGATGTTGCGAAAGCCCTTCATTACAACAGCACCAAATCAGTAACCAACCTGTTTAATCAGTACAGCGATGAGTTTTCTCCAGCAATGACAATGGTCATTGAATCAGTGACCAATGGTATTGGCGGCTCTTCCCGCCGGATGAAGGTTCGCGTTTTCTCTCTTCGCGGTGCACATCTTCTGGCTATGTTTGCCAGAACGCCGGTAGCCAAAGAATTCCGCCGCTGGGTGTTAGACATTCTGGATCGCGAAGTTGCTCACTCACCGATCGCCAAGCAGTTCAGCGACGAAGAGTTGCAAGACCTGTGCTGGTTGTGGCGCGCATCGGTTGGCATGGCAAGCAAGATGGATGACGTTGAGCCACTTCTGCGTGTTGCTGAGCACAGACTGGCAGGCGCATATCACTCGATGCCACGCGAGTATTCGCGAGTCATGAATAAAGCCAGGAAATTGCTGGAGCGCGAAACCATGCATATTCACGCGGATCGTCACACCACTGACAATTGGCGGGTGCTGAACAATCTAAGGATTCCGGAGTTACATTGATGGGCGCAAAGGACGGCGCAAAAAGAAAAACCGCCAGTTACAGCTGGCGGTCTACATCGACTACATAGAAGGCGAAATCTATGAATAAAGTAACTGTAGCAAAAGGAAGATCAGCTGTCACCAAAATGTCTAGCCGCGAAATCGCTGCTTTGACGGGCAAGCAGCATAAACACGTTCTTGATGATTGCCGCAAACTCTTCGAAGCGCTCAATCTTCAATCGGCCGACTTTTCGGCCGATTACCAAGATGATAAAGGGCGCACCTACCAGGAGTATTGGCTCGACCAAGATCTGACTCTTACCCTGATGACTGGCTATAGCATTCCACTGCGCCATAAAGTTGCCAAGCGCTGGCGTCAACTGGAGTCTGGCGAGGTGCTGCCGCAGAAGTCAGCGTCTTACCTGCCGGAGTATCGCCGCGCCCGAGCGATCAAGATGGAAGTAGAGGCTATGAATATTGCGCTTTCATTCATGCCAAAGTTGAGCGATATCGCAAAGCAGACGGCAATGGCACGCGCTGTTAATGATGCGGCCGGCATGGAGTTACTCCCACTGCCGCAGGTTGATGAGCATTATCATAGCGCAGGTGAGGTTGGGGAAATGCTTGGCGTATCGGCTCAGAAAATTGGGCGAGTGGCCAATGCTAACAACCTGAAGACAGACCAGTACGGAATTACCGTGATGGATAAGTCAGCTCACAGCAATAAACAGGTTGAGGCGTTCCGATATAATGCCGAAGGAGTTAAGGCTTTGAGGCATCTTATTCACGGTGCTGATGTTGCATAAATAAAATGCTCAACACTAAACCCGCTTCGGCGGGTTTTTTATTTCCATTCTGCTTCGGCATACGCATTACAGGAGGTCAATCCCAGCAATCCGTTTCGCCCTAATGAGATTCTGACGGCTTGCTCATTAATCGGTTTTATTTCCCGGCCAATATCTTTCGCGTGCTCAAAAGCGATAGCGGTTACCTGGCTCTTACAAGCAATGGCCACAGAGTCGCTTTCTGGTTCGAATTGATAGCGTGAATAATCAACCTGCACTCCAAACCCATCGGTTTTATTAACAATGCCGTAATTTGTATTGCTGTCGTATTTGCTCATCTTCATTTCTTTGAAATGCCCGGCTGATGTACATCCGGCCAGCACTGTTATGCACGAAACAAAAAACATTCTTCTCATTTGATTTTCCTTTCAGGAGAAAGGCAGATGACAGTCTCATCCACCCAAAGTTACGTGGAGTATAAAGCTGACGGAGTAACGGCGACATTCACCATTCCATTTTATTTCCTTCTGAACAGCGATATTTCAGTAATGCTCGCCGACTCATTAGGGAGTATCAGTGAGTCGGTGAATGGCGCTGATTTCACCGTCACTGGCGCAGGTGAAAGCGGAGGTGGCTCACTCACTTTCGGCACTGTTACCGCTTCAGGAAATACTATTCTCATTTACCGAAATCCACCGGTAACGCAGGAGACAAAGTACTACGAGAACGGCAAGTTCCCGGCCGCTTCACATGAAGCAGCGCTGGATAAACTTACCATGCTCATTCAGGAGTATGGCTGGCGCTTCGACTCATTAACCCTGAAAAAGCCCAGCATCTTCGCCAGCTATTACGATGCCCTCAACAACCGTATCAGTAACCTTGCGGATCCAGTCGCAAGCAATGATGCGGTTCCCAAGCATTACGTTGATGAATCGGTATCAGACTTCAAACAGTACGTTGACAGCGAAGTTTCTGCAGAGTCTCAGGCACGAAAAGCCGCTGATATAGCAGAAGCAGATGCGCGTGCAACAGCAGATGCCAACCTTCAGGATCAGTTAACCGGCAACGTTCCACTTGAGGCTAGCGCCTTCTCAGTTATCTCCTGGCATAAACAAACCGTCGATAACAGCGTCACTATCCCCGACAACATGAATGCATGGTCTTTCGGACCGGAAATTACCATCAGCTCTGGCCAGCAGGTCACCATTCCAGAAAACAGCTACTGGACGATAGCGAGCGGTCAGCAGGTTAACAACTCAGGCACAAACGTCGATTATGGCGAACTTTAAGGAAAACACATGGCAGCATCATTGCAGTTGAAAGGCGGCACGGCCGCTAAGGTTGCAGCGTATACACCTCTGGCGCGTGAAGTCGTAATCGATACCGATAACTATCGGCTATTTATTGGCGACGGTTCAACTACCGGAGGTAAGGCCCTAACAGTGGCATCAGCTGCGAAATGGACGACTGTCCGTACTCTAACTATCACAGGAGCAGCCACAGGTTCAGGCTCCGTGGATGGTTCAGCAGACGTGTCTATTGCACTGACACTTGGCGCTATTGATCTCGGCACGCTGTCGTAAGGTGGTTATATGGCAGCATCCATTCAGGTAAAAAGAGGCACAACAGCAAAGGTTGCCGCCTACACACCACTCAGTGGTGAGCTGGTTTTAGATACAACAACAAACAAGCTGTATGCAGGAGATGGCTCAACGGCAGGCGGAAACCAGATCGCAGCAAGCAAGAAAGGTGTAACGGATGGCGGAAATGCGACATCTGGCGAGGTAGGCGAATACTTATCCAATACTGGCACTGCCTCAAATGCAACGGCAGGCTCTGTAGCCAACTACGCAACTTTAACGTTGACCCCCGGGGATTGGGATGTCAGTGGGTGCGCGCAATTCAACCCTACTGGAGCTAGCAATAATGCTACGCAGTTCAATGTCAGCATTAGCCTTTCATCCGGGATGGGGGGAGGATTCCCTTACATGACGCAGTTAAGATCATCATTTAATGCAAATGGCGGTCAAATGATTAATACACCAGTAAGGCGCGTTAGCGTTTCAGTAAGCACGATAGTTTATTTAGTTGCTGGTGCATCATTCCCAGATGGGACAATGCCAGTGCAAGGATTTATTCAGGCGAGAAGAGCCAGGTAACAGGAATATATATGAGCCAACTCAGAACAAACCAACTAGGAACTTTAGATGGTACAGTAACTATTGATGTAAAGGATATTGCATCTCATTCCTATGTAGATAATAAGGTTGACTTGGCTACATTGCCTAACGATCTTATATTTTTCCCTAACTTCCGTTCTGATGAAGACACTGATACAAGATTTATGTTTTCTACGGATGGTGTTATTTATTCAAGCGTTAGCGACAACCCACTTTCAACAGATGGCAGCGATGAACCAATTAGTATGGGGCCATCAGGGCACATCTGGGTAGATGGAACTCTATACCTAATCGTAGGTTGGTATTCTCTTGGCAGTTGGGATGCAACCGTATATAAAACTACGGATGGATTTAACTTTTCAAGGCACAGAGTTAATTTCGGTTCTACACCTATTGGATCAAGCACCAATCCTATATCAGGGGCAACTCACGCCTGTGATAAAGTGTGGAGTCCATTCTTTGTAAAAGACGGAGATGATATCTATGTAGGTTTAACTTTACCATATGGTAATGACTTCGTTGATGTTAATGGAAATACCATAGGTGATTATCGGCAGTACTTATCTAAATGCTCAAGCTTAGACAGCCTAACCTTTGAATACCCTACAATTGTAACGCAAACGTCTAATGCAAACTGTCAAATTGATGGTATGTTTTACAAGTATGGAGACAGCTGGAATTTATTTTCCAAAAATGATTATAACAAATATATCGAACACTGGACGTCGAGCACATTAAACGGCCCTTACACTAAGTCATCTGATGTTATGACAAGCGGACAAGCTGAAGCGCCATATTTAGTGGAGTGGACAGAGTCACTGCCAAGGTTCAGGCTTTATGCAGACTCATATGTAACAGGGTCATATATTTATAGTGAATCAAATGATCTTGTGTCATGGACTTCAACAAAGCAAATTGAAGCCGATAGAGCAAATCGGCACGGCTCTTTCTCCAATACGAGTTTTATGGATGATAAAAGCAAGGAGCTTCTGAAATCAATTTTATGCTCAAGAACAAGTAAGAGCGGTAAAGGAACTGTAATTACCGCTAGCAATACTTCATTCCACCCCAGAGATGGGTACGTTTATTCAATTACTGGAACAAATAGTTTTGAGCTGACAATTTCAGAATATAGCGCTAAAGAGTTTTATCTTGTTGTATCTTCTCAAAGCCCACTGTGCCAACTTAAAGTTAATGTTAACTCATATTATGCAGGAGTTGGAAACGGTAAGCCTTTAATTCTGAATGGGGCAGATCACTCTAATAAAATCATTCGAGTTAAACAGATAGGAAGCCAGTACTATACCGACGCAGTTACATCTCTTGAGCAAACAGCAATTGCGTTATCAACAGTAAGTAATTTCCCAACACTGAGCAGCTTCTCGCCAGTGGTAGGTAATTTGTATACAACAGATGGAGGTAGCTCATATGCATCAGTTACTACCATTTCTGGAATTGCTTCGGGTTACCCAGATGGTGCAAATTTCTACCTTCAGGTGCAAAGCGATAGTGGGTCTAATGGTCAGATTCAGATATCTTCTGGGGCAACCAATATGGTCACGGGTACTGTAACCATCTCGCCGGGAACCCAGCAAGTTTATGAGGTGCGGAAAATCGCTGGTTACTGGAGGGTAATGGCTTAAGCCTGAGCGGCCTTACGGATGAGGCCTATATTCTTTATGCGGTATTGATTACGCCAATAGTGACATATCGAGCAAAAATTTTTCCCATGAGCATTCTCTTAAAATTTTGTGGCTGATCCTGGCATCTGTCGGTTCCATTATCAAGAATTGCCATCGATATAATCCGCCCACCACTGCATCATCTCTCTTCGCTTATCGAGGTACTGGGCGTGATTATAGATGCCGCGGATGTTGTTGCGGTCTACGTGCGCCAGCTGCCGCTCGATGGCGTCATGGGGCCAGCCGTGCTCATTCAGTATTGTGCTGAACTGGTGCCGGAATCCGTGCCCGCTCGCAAGCCCCTCGTATCCTATCTGGCGAATAACCAGCAGAACGGCGGCATCGCTTATCGACTTAGTTTTGTCATTGCGGCCGGGGAAAACGAAAGGAGAGTTGGAAGTGATCGGCTTGATGAAGTTGAGAAGGTCCTTCACCTGATGTGACATTGGCACAACGTGCACCTTGCGATTCTTCATCACCTCGGCGGCGATCGTAATTATGTCGTTTTCAAAATCGATGTCTACCCATTGCAGGGTACGCATCTCTTTTGTGCGCATGGCGGTGTACTGCAAGAACTGAGTGGCAATGCGGGAAATCACACTGCCTGAATAAGTCGCCAGCGCGGCATTGAACGCCGGTATCTGCTCGGCGGGGAGGAATGGGTAATGCTGCTTCCTGTATCCCTTCATCGCATCCGCAAGGTCTGGCGCCGGATTGTACTTGCACCTTCCGGTCACGACTGCATAGCGGAACACCTCCCCGCATCGGCGGCGCGCTTTGCTGGCACGCTCTAATGCGCCACGCTCTTCAAATCTGCGCAGCACCTTGAGCAGTGCCATTGGCTCAATCTCGTCCATCTGCATCTTACCCAGATAGGGAAGGATGTCAGCCTCAAACATCTTCTTTAGTTCCGTGGCGTAAGTCTCCGACCACACCTGGCGCTTGTGCTTATACCACTCCTCGAAAATTGTTCCGAACGAGTCCGGCGTTTTATCCTGCTTCTTCTTCACTGCAGGGTTGAGTCCGATCGCCAAATCCCTCTTCAGCTCAAACGCCATGCTCCTGGCATCTGCCGGGCCAATCTCCGGATACTTCCCGATCGTGTGAACCTTCTCTTTACCCTCGAACTGATAGCGCACCTGCCACACCTTTTTCCCTGATGCCGGCACGTAGAGAAACAGGCCATTGCCATCCGCCACGCGGTAAGGCTTTTCTTTGGGCTTTGCAGCGTCAATCTGCTTGATTGTCAGCATTGGGTAAAATCCGGGTGGGTAAAATTGATTTACCCAGAATTTACCCAGGCGATTAACTGGCTGTCAACGAACTATGGCGAACTTATGCGAACGGATGAATTGGCGAATGCCTGATGGTAAGGGGTTTTGGCGAACTACTGAGGAGGGCAGCGAACGGCTATATGGTGTCCCCTGCAGGAATCGAACCTGCAACTAGCCCTTAGGAGGGGCTCGTTATATCCATTTAACTAAGGAGACGCGGCGCGCAGTATAGCGTACCGACCAGCAGAATTTAACCGTGTAAATCCTGTTTGCTCAATCTATCAACAATGTCGTGCCACAGATCACTGTTGTTTCTTCTGCGCTTTCTCTTTGCGCTTCTGTTCCGCCTTCGCTTTGGCCTTCGCCGCCTCACTCATATCGTTGCGAATTTGTGCGTGGCTTATTAGCGCAAAAATCAACGTACCGCCGGTAATATTCCCCAGCAGCGTAGGGAGAGCAAACGGCCAGAGAAACTCCTGCCAGGGCAGCGTGCCGGCGAACACCAGATACAGCACTTCCACTGAACCCACCACGATATGCGCCAGATCGCCGAGGGCAACCAGCCAGGTCATCATCACAATCACCACGATTTTGGCCGCGCCCGCGTAAGGGAACATCCAGACCATGGTGGCGATAATCCAACCTGAAATCACGGCATTGGCAAACATTTCGCTGGGGGAGTTGTCCATCACCTTTTCGCTAATCACGGTGAAGGCCTGGCGAGTTGCCTCGTCAAAAATCGGCATGTGATTAAAGGCTAACGCACCTAACGCCGTGCCGATCAAATTCCCTGCCAGCACTATGACCCACAGACGCAATAACAGCATGAAATTACCGCCAGTGGGTTTGTGCATAACCGGTAATACCGCAGTAACTGTGTTCTCAGTGAACAGTTGCTGGCGCGCCATAATGACGATGACAAAGCCGAAGGTATAACCCAGATTCTCCAGCAGGAAACCGCCAGGCACCTCTGCCAAATGCACATGGAAAATCCCTTTGGCCATCAGCGAAGCGCTCATGGAGAGCCCCGCAGCCACGGCAGACCATAATAAGGCCATGCCGTCGCGCTCTAGCTCTTTCTCGCCATCCTGGCGGATCTCTTCATGAATGGCAGCAGCCCGTGAGGGCAGGGCATCTTCATCCACTTCTATCTCTTTCCCCTGGTCCTTTTCGTCGCTCTCGACATCATTGTCATGTTCTGAAATGGATGGTGATTGCTTCATGTTTTCCCCTGGTGATAATGCCAACGCGTAATAAGCGTAGACGGTTTTATCAAGGGCGAAATGTTACGAAGATTCAATTTAAGAGTAACAAGATTTTAACCGAGGCGATTTTTTGCGCAATTCCTTGATCTGATGCGCACGAATACCCCCTTTGGGGGAAGTGAGAGCTACCTCACAGACTTCGGCCCACAGATTCATTGTGGTATTATCCCCGCCTTATTTCACAGCTGCGATTCCCTCTTTCATGCTCGAAGTCATTAATCTCTCATGCGTTCGTGATGAGCGAACCCTGTTTCATGGTCTGAGCTTCCATGTGCAACCGGGTGACATTGTGCAAATTGAAGGCCCTAACGGGGCAGGAAAAACCTCACTGCTGCGTCTGCTGGCTGGATTAAGCCGGGCAGAAGAGGGCGAGGTGATGTGGCAATCGCAGCCGATTCGTCAGCAGCGCGAAATATGGCATCAAAACTTGCTCTATCTTGGCCATCATCCTGGTGTGAAGTCGGTACTCTCACCTCTGGAAAACCTGCATTTCTGGCACGGCGATCGTGATGAAGAAGTGATTTTCGACGCGCTGGAGCAGGTGAACTTGCTGGGATATGAAGAGGTGCCGGTTGCGCAGTTGTCCGCAGGGCAGCAACGGCGTGTAGCCCTGGCTCGCCTGTGGCTCAGCCCGGCAAAGATCTGGATCCTGGATGAACCGCTCACGGCCATCGATAAAGGCGGCGTGGAAAAATTAATGGCGCGTTTCGCTGAACATGCCGATAACGGAGGCGCAGTGATTTTGACTACCCATCAGGATTTGCCTGATGAGAGTGAACGCGTGCGCAAAATCCGCCTCATCTCGGAGTGGGCTTGATGTTAGGTCGCGTGATTCAGCGTGAGTTGAAAATTGCATTTCGCAGCGGTGCCGAGGTGATTAACCCGCTGTGGTTTTTCCTGATTGTTATCACGCTGTTTCCGTTAGGTATCGGGCCGGATCCTCAGCAACTGGCGCGCATTGCGCCAGGCGTGGCGTGGGTTGCGGCATTGTTAGCCTCACTGCTGGCGCTTGAACGACTGTTCCGTGATGATTTTCTGGATGGTTCGCTGGAGCAACTACTTTTGCTACCGACACCGTTGCCCGTCACGGTGCTGGGAAAAGTGATTGCTCACTGGCTGATTACGGGCTTGCCACTGATTTTACTGTCGCCGCTGGCGGCACTACTCCTGTCACTGGATTTTGCCGGCTGGCGTGCGATGGCGCTGACGCTTTTACTCGGCACGCCAACTTTGAGTTTTCTTGGTGCGATTGGCACCGGTTTGACCGTTGGGCTGCGGCGTGGCGGCGTACTTCTAAGTTTACTGGTATTGCCGTTGTCGATACCTGTTCTGATCTTTGCCAGCGCGGCCATCGATGCCGCCGGTCAGGGATTGCCGATCGGAGGCTATCTGGCAATTCTTGGCGCGATGCTGGCAGTGAGCGCAACACTTTCGCCGTTTGCTACTGCTGCGGCTTTGCGCATTAGTCTGCATTAATCCGTGCTGCCCCAGAGCCGCCGGTATCCGAATTCTTTTTATTGTGAGCTATGCAAATGTGGAAATGGTTACACCAGTGGGCGAAGCCTGAGCGGCTTTACCAGCTATGCGGTCGCTTAATTCCCTGGTTCGCAGTGCTGGGCGTCGCCACGCTGCTACTTGGTTGGGTATGGGGCTTTGGCTTTGCACCGGCCGATTATCAGCAGGGCAACAGCTTCCGAATTATGTACATTCACGTGCCTGCGGCGATGTGGTCCATGGGGGTTTACGCCTCAATGGCGATTGCCGCGTTTATCGGCCTGGTGTGGCAGATGAAGATGGCGGATCTGGTTTCGGCAGCGATGGCGCCTATTGGTGCGGTGTTTACTTTTATCGCGTTAGTGACGGGTTCTGCCTGGGGCAAACCGATGTGGGGCACTTGGTGGATTTGGGATGCCCGCCTAACCTCGGAGCTGGTGCTGCTGTTCATCTATATGGGGGTGATTGCGCTCTATCACTCGTTTGAGGATCGTCGCACCGCCGGTCGTGCCGCAGGCATCCTGATTCTGGTGGGCGTGGTTAACTTGCCCATCATCCACTTCTCGGTACAGTGGTGGAACACCCTGCATCAGGGATCGTCAGGCATTTTGCAGCAGGCGATTGCGCCGAGTATGCGGACGCCGCTGCGTTGGGCCATTCTCGGTTATCTGCTGGTGTTTGGCGCGCTGACGCTAATGCGCCTGCGTAACCTGATCCTGTTCAGCGAGCGCCATCGTCCATGGGTGATCGATGTGGCTCAGGGAGGGCGCAAAGCATGACACCGGCTTTCTCATCATGGAGCGACTTCTTCGCCATGGGCGGCTATGCCTTCTATGTCTGGCTCGCCGTCATCCTCACGTTAATCCCTTTATTCGGTCTGGTGCTGCATACCCTGTTGTTCCGCCGCCGTTTGCTGGCAGAAATTCGCCAGCGTCAATCCAGGGAGCGCCGCATTCGCGCGGCCAAGTCGAAAAAAGCTGCCAGTGAAGCAGCAGGAGAAACCGTGTGAATATCCGTCGTCGTAACCGCCTGTATGTGGTGGTCGCGATTTTGGTCGGCTTAGGCCTGGCCACATCGCTGGTGATGTATGCGCTGCGTTCCAACATTGACCTGTTTTACACCCCGAGTGAAATTCTGTACGGCAAAGGTGAAGCGCATCAGATGCCGGAAACCGGGCAACGTCTGCGCGTCGGCGGCATGGTGATGCCTGGCAGCGTGAAGCGCGATCCGAAAACGCTGGCTGTCTCTTTCAAGCTGTATGACGCCAACGGCGTGATCAGCGTAAGTTACGAAGGCATCTTGCCGGATCTGTTCCGTGAAGGGCAGGGCGTGGTGGCGCAGGGCGTGCTGGAAAGCGGCAACCTGGTCAATGCCAAAGAAGTGCTGGCAAAACATGACGAAAAATACACCCCGCCAGAAATTGAAGATGCGATGAAGAAAAACCACACAGGACCTGCAGCGACTTATCAGCAGGCAGGTGCTCAATCATGATGCCGGAAATTGGCAGCTTTCTGCTTTGCCTGGCGCTGGGACTCGCGCTGCTATTAAGTATTTATCCGTTGTGGGGCGCAACCCGTCAGGATGCACGTTTGATGGCGATGGCACGTCCGCTGGCGTGGGGCATGTTCGCCTGTATCGTTGCCGCCTTCGTGGTGCTGGTACATGCGTTTATCGTTAACGATTTCAGCGTTGCCTATGTCGCCACCAACTCCAACACCCTACTGCCGGTTTACTACCGCATCGCGGCCACCTGGGGCGCGCATGAAGGTTCACTGCTGCTGTGGGTGCTGTTGCTCAGCACCTGGACGGTAGCCGTCGCGATTTTCAGTCGCGGCATGCCGCAGGATGCACTGGCGCGCGTGTTGTCAGTCATGGGGATGATCAATCTCGGCTTCCTGCTGTTTATTACGCTCACCTCGAATCCGTTTACTCGTACCCTGCCGAACTTCCCGGTTGATGGCAGCGACCTCAATCCGATGCTGCAGGATATCGGGCTGATTTTCCATCCGCCTCTGCTTTACATGGGTTATGTCGGTTTCTCGGTGGCATTTGCGTTTGCTATTGCGTCATTGATGGCAGGGCGTCTCGATACCGCATGGGCGCGCTGGTCACGCCCGTGGACCACCGCAGCCTGGGTTTTCCTGACCATTGGTATCGTGCTCGGTTCTGCGTGGGCCTATTACGAACTGGGCTGGGGCGGCTGGTGGTTCTGGGATCCGGTCGAGAATGCTTCGTTCATGCCATGGCTGGCCGGTACGGCGTTGATGCACTCGCTAGCGGTGACAGAAAAACGTGGTAGCTTCAAATCCTTGACGGTGCTGCTGGCGATCACGGCATTCTCATTAAGCCTGCTGGGCACTTTCCTGGTCCGTTCAGGCGTGCTGGTGTCAGTGCACTCATTTGCTTCCGATCCGGCGCGCGGCATGTTCATTCTCGCCTTCCTGGTGATCGTGATTGGTAGCTCGCTGCTACTTTATGCCATCAAAGGTGGCAAGGTGCGCAGCCGCGTGCAGAGCGAAGCCTGGTCACGCGAATCCTTCCTGTTGGGTAATAACGTTCTGTTAATTGCGGCCATGCTGGTGGTGCTGCTGGGCACGTTGTTGCCGTTAGTCCATAAGCAGCTTGGACTGGGCAGTATTTCTGTCGGCGAACCCTTCTTCAACACCATGTTTACCTGGTTGATGGCACCGTTCGCGCTGATGCTCGGCATTGGGCCACTGGTACGCTGGCGCCGCGATGAGCCGCAGAAGCTGTGGAAACGCCTGGGCGTCGGCTTGCTGGTCACACTGATCTTATCGATCGCGCTACCGTGGCTGCTGCAGGACCGCATTGAAGCGATGACGGTGATCGGCCTGCTGATGGCGATCTGGGTCATCTTGCTGACGTTAATGGAGTTGCACGAGCGCGCTACCCATCGCCACAGCTTCTTCAAAGGTCTGCGCCATTTAACGCGCAGCCATTGGGGCATGGTGCTGGGCCATTTAGGCGTTGCCGTGACCGTGGTAGGCATCGCCTTCAGCACGCAGTACAGCGTCGAACGCGATGTGCGCATGAAGTCAGGCGATACCGTGGATATCCACAACTATCACTTCATTTTCCGCGACGTACACAATTTGCAGGGACCGAACTATAGCGGCGGCGTGGCGATTATTGACGTCACGCGCGACGGGAAGTTTGAAGCCGTGCTGCATGCGGAGAAACGCTTCTATACTGCGGCACGCACCATGATGACCGAAGCGGCGATCAGCGGAGGGTTTACTCGCGATTTGTATGCAGCACTCGGCGAAGAGCTGGATGACGGTTCATGGGCGGTACGCATCTATTACAAACCGTTTGTGCGCTGGATCTGGTTCGGCGGCGTGTTTATGGCGTTCGGCGGCCTGTTGTGTTTACTGGATCCACGTTACCGTTCGTGTAAAAAAGCGCAGCAGGAGGAGCTGGCATGAGTAAGAAGATCCTGTTCATCCCGTTAGTGCTGTTCTTGCTACTGGCGGCGGCGCTGTTATCGCAGCTGTCACGCAACGCCAATGGTGACGATCCCACGCGTCTGGAATCGGCGCTGATTGGTAAGCCGGTACCGGTTTTTAAACTGGAAGCGCTCGATAAGCCGGGCAAAATCTACGATCAGCAAGTTCTGACAGACGGCAAACCGATCCTGCTCAATGTCTGGGCCACCTGGTGCCCGACATGCCGTGCTGAGCATCAGTATCTCAACACGCTGGCCGAGAAGGGCATTCGCGTCGTCGGGCTGAACTACAAAGATGATCGCACCAAAGCGGTCACCTGGCTGAACACGCTGGGCAACCCTTACGCGCTGAGCCTGTATGACGGTGACGGCATGTTAGGTCTGGATCTCGGCGTCTACGGTGCGCCGGAAACCTTCCTGATCGACGGCCACGGTATTATTCGTTATCGCCATGCGGGGGATATGAATGATCGCGTGTGGAACGAAGAAGTGAAACCGCTGTGGGATAAATACAGCAAGGGGGCCGGTGCGTGAAACGGCTGCTTTTGTTAATCGCGGGCATTCTGCTCAGCACCAGCCTGTGGGCTGCCATTGATACTTACCAGTTCGATTCGGTACAGCAGGAAGAGCAGTACCGCGATCTCACCGGTTCACTGCGTTGCCCTAAGTGTCAGAACAACAGCATTGCCGACTCCAATGCGATGATTGCCGCGGACATGCGTCTGAAAGTGTATGAGCTGATGAAGCAGGGCCAAAGTCGCCAGCAGATCATCGATTATATGGTGGCGCGCTACGGCAACTTCGTCACTTATGAACCACCGGTTACCCCTTCAACGTTGATTTTGTGGGTGGGGCCGGCGCTGTTTGTGGTGCTGGGCGGCTTGATTATTATTCTGCGCAATCGCCGGGGGAAAACCCGTAGCGATCTCGATGACGATGAACAACAACGCCTTGCGGCGATTCTTAAGCGTGACGGGAAGCCGTAATGACTGGATTCTGGATTACCCTGATTATTTTGCTGGTGGCAGCCTCAGCGCTGTTTCTCAGTGCAGGCTGGCGTCAACGTCAAGCCACTAGCGGCGATCGCGATCGTCTGAATACCGACTTTTACCAGCAGCGCCTGCGCGAATTAGCGCGTGATGAAGAAGAAGGCGTGGTTGCCGAGCGCCCGGAGATGGTGCGTGAACTGCAACAAACGCTGCTCACCGATGTGCCGAACGAGCACGCCGCGCGCATCCATAGCAGTAGCCGTTGGGTGCTGTTGCCGGGACTGATTATATTGTTGCTGGTGTCGGTTGGCTTTTACCTGAAGACAGGTGGACTGGCGCAACTGGCCGGTTGGGTTAGCGTGCAGCAGGAATACCCCCAGTTGCGCGCCCGTGTGATGGATCCCAAAGCGGCGCCCTTAACCATGGAAGAGTTGGCTCGCCTACAATTAGGGTTGCGCACCGCTCTGCAAGACGATCCGCAAAACCTCAATGACTGGACGATGCTGGGCCGCCTTGGCATGGTGCTGAATAACGCGACGAATGCCAGCCAGGCCTTCCAGCGTGCATTGCAACTGGCACCTGATAATCTGGAACTGCAGCAGGATTATGCCGAAGTCCTGACGCGCTCCAGCGATCCGCAGGACAACCGCCAGGCCAATGTGATGCTGAAAGATCTGCTAAAACGCGACCATAGCAACGTGCGCACCCTGAGCTTGTTGGCATTTAATGCTTTTGAGCAGCAGCAATATGATCAAGCGATTGGCGCCTGGCAGGTGATGCTGAAGCTTCTGCCTTCGGGTGACAAGCGCATTACCATGATAGAGCGCAGCATTGAACAAGCGAAAACTGATGCGGGACAGCAAAATAGTCACCTGGCATTGACGGTGAGTTTAACTCCGCAGGCAGAAAAAATGTTACCGCAAGGCGGAGTGTTGTATATTTCTGTGTCTGACGGTGTTTCACCGGTGCCTGTGGCTGTGAAGCGTTTACCGCTGAGCCATTTCCCGTTATCGCTCACGCTGGATGACAGCAACGCCATGATGCCCGATCGCCTGCTTTCGGTGCAGCATCAGGTGCAGGTCAGGGTGCGTATTTCGCGCGATGGTAGCGCCAATCCTCAGTCGGGAGACTGGTTTGGCTTAAGCGCGATCACCCCCTGGGATGGTCATCAGCAACTGGCTGTGGAGATTAATCAACAGCAGCCCTGAAGCGATACATTATTCAACCGCACAGGGAGATAAGAATGAATAACCGCCTGACCGGTCTGGCGCTGGCCAGCTTGCTGCTGGTGGGATGTGCCAGTTCCAAACCGGCCGATCCAACGCAGCCTGCCCAGCGTAGCGATCCGCTCGAAGGCTTTAACCGCACCATGTTTAACTTCAACATGAACGTGCTGGATCCTTATGTGGTGCGCCCGGTTGCGGTTGCCTGGCGCGATTACGTGCCGGTGCCTGCGCGCAGTGGTATGAGTAATTTCCTCGGCAACCTGGACGAACCGGCCAGCATGCTGAACTCGATTCTGGTGGGTGAACCGCGCCAGGCAGGAATCCACTTCACGCGTTTCTTCCTCAATACCGTATTGGGCTTGGGCGGATTTATCGATGTGGCGGGCAAAGCGAATCCTGAACTGGCGCGAGAAGTTCCGCACCACTTCGGGAGTACTCTGGGTCGTTACGGTGTGGGCTACGGTCCTTATGTGGTTCTGCCGGGTTATGGCAGCTTCACGGTGCGTCAGGATGGCGGCGACTATGTCGATACGCTTTATCCGGTACTGAGTTGGCTGACCTGGCCGATGTCGATTGGTAAATGGACACTGGAAGGTGTGGAAACACGTGCACAGTTGCTGGATTCCGATGCCATCCTGAAACAGCAGCAGGATCCGTATGCGTTTATCCGCAACGCCTACTTCCAGCGTAATGATTTCCTCGCCAACGGCGGGAAGTTAAAACCGGAAGAGAATCCGAATGCCAGTGCGATTCAGGATGATTTGAAGGACATCGATTCACAGTAACAAAAATGGCGACCTTAACAGTCGCCATTTTTTATGGTTTCAGCATCAGAACTTGTAGTTAAAGTTCGCGCCGTACAGCCAGGCTTTACCTTCGGAGTTAAAGGTGTAAGGCCCTTCTTTCACCGTGACTTTCTGGCCGTGCATGTAAGAGATACCGAGGTCAACTGACGCATTTTCATTGAAGGCGTAAGAAGCACCGGCGCTCAACCACAGACGGTCCTGATCCGGAATCGAGATAGAACGTTTGTCGGCGGGAACCGGGCTGTCATCAAACGCGATACCGGTACGGAAGGTCCAGTTATCGTCGTAGAAGTAAGTGGTACCCAGCGCGATGCGATACGCATCCTTGAAGCCTTCATCTTTATAGAACAGTGTCTGACCGTTGCTGCCAGTGGCCTTCAGCTCCTGGAACTGGCTCCAACTGGTGTAGGTCAGGCTATAGTGTACGGCCCACTGCGGTGCCACTTTATGCCAGCCCGACACTTCCCACATCTCTGGCAAGTTCAGCGTGAGTGAACCCGGAATGGTCTGGCCGCCGGTGCCGTAAGGCAGACCTAAAGCAATCGCCTGCGGTGTACCGTTGTAAGCGGTGGGAATGCTGCTCTTGTAATCGCCGTCAAAGTCAATTTTGACTTCTGAACGATAGGTGAAGCCGAAGCGGTTGTTCTTATCCACTTCATACAGGATGCCAGCGTTCCAGCCGTAACCCCATTCATCACCTTTCAGGTGGGCAACCTGAGTATCCGCTGGCATGCCGACGCGAGCGCCGGCTTCACCCGCATAACGTTCGATTTTTGCTTTAGCGTAAACCGCATCAAAGCCAACACCAAAGCTGAAGTGCTCGTTCAAACGATAAGCGGTGCTAAGGTTAAAGTTACCGGTCATCAGGTCGGTTTTACCACCGTAACCGCCCGCGGTGTAACCATCATTAAATTCCGTCGCCAGACCATAGTTAGAGGTGACGGATGCGCCTACCCACCACTGATCGTTAATCGGATGAACGTAATGGAGGTTAGGGATCCACTGATTCGGTGCGATGTTTTTCGCATTCAGGCTGTTGCCGGTTGGGCTCTGGCCGCTGATATCCACCTCTGGATCAATATAAACGGTACCGATGGAGAAAGAAGGGCGATCCATCAATGCCATGGTCGCCGGGTTACGACTGGCAGAGGCGGCGGTATCGCCCATCGCACCTTCACCCGAATAAGCACGACCTAAACCAATTGCTGAGAATTCATTAAGTTGAAAGCCTGCGGCGTAAACCTGGGAAGAGATAAGCGCCACTGCAGCTGCCACAGCTGACTTTGCAAACAGGTTCTTATGGTTCATGACCACAACCTCATCTAGATTTATTATTAAACGTTGTTACGTCGCGTAACAAAGGACGGCGGATTGTAGGGACTGATGACAAAGGCACATATCAGACCAGTGCGACGAGTATAGGTCTGACCTGTGTATTTGTTGCAATAATGTTTTTTAAATATTTCCGATTTGATCGATAAAATCAGATCTGCTTAACAAAATCTTGTCGATGCTCATCTAGCATAGCGGTCAAATTTGTTCTGGATCAATTTTTAGTATGATATTCGTCACTTAGCCGCTGAGAGATAGAAGCCAGGCCGCGCGGGGCGTACACTTTGTGTCAGAAAATGATCCGATTGTGTCGATTTATCGTCAGGAGAGAACAATGACTGATGCCATTAAAAAATGCAGTGCCACGGAAACGGCGGCGTGCTGCTGCGTAGATGTAGGCACCGTAATGGACAATACCGATTGCACGGCGAGCTGGTCTGGCGCTTTTGCCGATCGTCATGCGGCTGAAGCGATGCTGAAGCACCTGACGGACAAAGCGCGTCAGGTTGAATCCGAGCCTTGCGAGATTCACGCAGAATTCGTTGAAGAAGCGCCAGGGCTACGCCTGAATGTTGATTTCACTTTTGCCTGCCAGGCCGAAACCTTGATTTTTCAACTCGGCTTACGCTAATCCTGTCGCTGCCGGAAGCCCTTCCGGCAGCGTTTTCTCTTTTTCGTGTCTTCCCTCGCACTTTTTTTCTTCTGTTATTGGCGACTTAGCAACACCTGGTTAACACTGATGATCAGGTCAGACCTGTTTGGCAATGATGCTACGGTCGTAAATTACAGGTGAGTGCAATGAGCAAAGCGCAGCCGCTGCTGACGCGTCAGGGCGAACGAATCGCCATAACCCATGGATTACGCACGCCTTTCGCCCGTCAGGCGAGTGATTTTCATGGCATTCCCGCGCTGGAGTTGGGGCGCATGGTGGTGTCAGAGTTGATGGCGCGCAGCGAATTGCCGGTCGACATTATCGATCAACTGGTATTTGGCCAGGTGGTGCAAATGCCGGAAGCGCCCAATATTGCGCGCGAAATCGTGCTGAGCAGCGGATTGAGCGTGCACACTGATGCATACAGCGTCAGTCGTGCCTGTGCCACCAGTTTTCAGGCGGTGGCGAATGTGGCGGAAAGCCTGATGGCGGGTACCATTGATGCGGGTATTGCCGGTGGTGCAGACTCCTCATCGGTACTGCCTATTGGCGTCAGCAAGACGCTGGCGCGCGCGTTGGTCGATCTCAACAAAGCACGAACCTTCAGCAAAAAGTTGCAAATCTTACGCCGTCTGCGCCCACGCGATCTGTTGCCGGTGCCGCCTGCGGTTGCAGAGTATTCCACCGGCTTACGCATGGGTGATACCGCCGAACAAATGGCGAAAACCCACGGCATCACACGTGAACAACAAGATGCTCTGGCGCTGCGCTCACATCAGCACGCAGCACGTGCCTGGCAGTCAGGCGTGCTGGCGCAGGAAGTGATGGCGGCCTTTGTGCCGCCCTGGAAAGCACCGATTGAGCAGGACAACAACATTCGCTTTAACGCCAGCGCTAGCGACTACGCAAAATTGCGACCGGCCTTTGATCGTCGCCACGGTTCCGTCACGGCAGCCAACAGCACACCGCTGACCGATGGCGCGGCCGCGGTGATTTTGATGCGTGAAGGCCGTGCACGAGAACTGGGAATTACGCCGCTTGGCTATCTGCGCAGCTACGCGTTTACTGCGATTGATGTCTGGCAGGATATGTTGCTGGGTCCCGCTTATGCCTCACCGCTGGCGCTGGATCGCGCTGGCATTACCCTCAACGACCTGACGCTGATCGATATGCACGAAGCCTTTGCGGCACAGACGCTGGCCAATCTGAAAATGTTCCGTGATGAGCGTTTTGCGCGAGAGGTACTGAATCGCCCGCATGCCTTGGGTGAAGTGAATGAAGAACGTTTCAATGTGTTGGGCGGCTCCATTGCATACGGCCATCCGTTTGCTGCCACTGGCGCGCGTATGATCACCCAAACGTTGCATGAACTGCGGCGGCGCGGCGGCGGATTAGGACTGGTGACCGCCTGTGCAGCGGGCGGATTAGGCAGCGCAATGGTTCTGGAGGCCGAATAATGAGCGCATCTGCATTCCATTTACACATGCGCCTCGATCATGTCGGCATCATTACCATCGACGTGCCGGGCGAAAAGATGAACACGCTGAAAGCGGAGTTTGTCCCACAAATAAAAGCGGTGCTGGCTGAAGCGCGCAGCAATCCGAAGCTGGCGGGATTAGTGCTGATTTCGGGTAAAAGCGATAACTTTGTCGCCGGTGCGGACATCAGCATGATCGCCGATTGCCAGACGGCAGAAGAAGCGGAAGCTTTAGCCCGCCAGGGGCAAGAGGTAATGGCGGAGATTGCGGCGCTGCCTTTCCCGGTGGTCGCGGCGATCCACGGTGCCTGTCTCGGCGGCGGCCTGGAGTTGGTGCTGGCCTGCAGCGCACGTATCTGCACGCTGGATGATAAAACCCGTCTGGGCCTGCCGGAAGTGCAGTTGGGCCTGTTACCTGGCTCAGGCGGGACGCAGCGCCTGCCAAAACTGATTGGGGTGCCGCAAGCGCTACCGCTGATTCTGAGTGGTAAGCAGCTGCGCGCTAAACAGGCGTTGAAACTGGGTATCGTTGACGATGCAGTGCCTCAATCCATCTTGCTGGAAACGGCGATTGCGCGTGTGCATAAAGGAAAGGTTGTTCGCCGTGAGTTGTCACGTCGCGATCGTCTAATGCAGGCGCCACTGGCGCGCTCGCTGTTATTCGCGATGGCAAAACGGCAAACCGACCGCAAAACGCAGGGGAATTACCCGGCGGCGGATCGCATTCTGCAAGTGGTGCGCACGGGGTTGGAGCAGGGCAGCCACGCCGGACATGCGGCGGAGGCGCGCGCCTTTGGCCAGCTAGCGATGACCCCTGAATCTGCGGCACTGCGCAGTCTGTTTTTTGCCTCGACTGCGATCAAGAAAGAAGCGGTGGCCGAGGCTGAACCGCGCGCATTAAAACACATCGGCGTGCTCGGTGGCGGATTGATGGGCGGGGGCATTGCCAGCGTAACGGCGCTGAAAGCTGGTTTACCGGTGCGAATTAAAGACGTCAATCTCAATGGTGTGAACCATGCATTGCAATACAGCTGGGACCTGCTGAGTCAAAAAGTGAAGCGGCGCCAGCTGAAACCCGCTGAGCGTCAACAGCAGATGGCGCGTATCAGCGGCAGTATCGATTATCAGGGGTTCAGCCAGCGCGATCTGGTGATTGAAGCGGTATTTGAGGATTTGACGTTGAAGCAGCAGATGGTAGCGGATATCGAAAGTCATTGTCAGCCACACACCATCTTTGCTTCCAACACCTCTTCGTTGCCGATTGGCGATATTGCCGCCAACGCGCAGCGCCCCGAGAATGTGATTGGTCTGCACTACTTCAGTCCGGTGGACAAAATGCCGCTGGTGGAGGTGATTCCGCATGCGGGCACCTCGGCTGAAACGCTGGCGACCACGGTGCAGTTGGCGCGTCAGCAAGGCAAAACAGCGGTGGTGGTGGCCGATAAACCCGGTTTTTACGTCAACCGCATTCTCGCGCCCTATATAAATGAAGCCATGCGCTGCTTGCTGGAAGGGGAGCCGGTGGACCATATCGATCGCGCGTTAGTGAAGTTCGGTTTTCCTGTCGGGCCGTTACAGTTGCTGGATGAAGTGGGCATTGATGTCGGCAGCAAAATCAGTCCGATTTTGCTGCAGGCTTATGGCGAGCGTTTCAGCGCACCCGAGGCGGTCAATGCCATCCTGGCCGATGGCCGCAAAGGGCGTAAAAACCTGAAAGGATTTTACCTTTACAACGCGGCTCGCTGGCCGGGAAAACGCAAAGTGGATGCCTCAATCTATGACCTGATTAGCGTCAAACCGCAGGCAAAGCAGAGCGAAGAACAGATTGCGCAACGCTGCGTGATGATGATGCTGAATGAGGCCGCACGCTGTCTGGACGAGTCCGTGGTGCGCAATGCTCGGGATGGTGATATTGCGGCGGTATTTGGCATCGGTTTCCCGCCATTTCTCGGCGGGCCGTTCCGCTATATGGATCAACGCGGCGTCAGCCAAATCGTCAATACATTACGTGCATTAATGCAGCAACATGGCGATCGTTTCGCGCCCTGTGACGCTTTAATGGCAATGTCAGAAGCGCAAACGAATTTTTACACTTCTGCACAAATATGAATAGGCGCACAGATTCAGCGGGTTAGTTATGGTGCCATGAAGAAGGTGATGCGGCACCATTCTGAGATGTGCTTATTTAATAAACAACCGGTTGACTATACTGAAGCCATTGGGGTAAAACACAGCGTTCATTCGCAGAATGAAGCGTCTGGTGCTGTGGTACCCGACGATATCGACAAACAACAGCGGTGCTTTATGCAAGTTTTTATCATGCGTCATGGCGATGCAGCTCTGGAAGCAGCGAGTGATTCAGTACGCCCACTCACAATCTGTGGCTGTGACGAATCGCGCCAGATGGCGAGCTGGCTAAACGGCCAGGCGCTGGATATCGAAAGGGTGTTAGTGAGCCCTTATCTCCGTGCAGAGCAGACGCTCGCCACGGTTCGTGAGGCACTGAAGCTGCCAGAAGGGCAGGACGTGCTGCCGGAACTGACGCCGGGAGGCGATCCGGGCATGGTGGCCTGTTATCTGCAGGCGCTGGCTCAGCAGGGTGTTAAATCAGCTCTGGTGATTTCGCATCTGCCGCTGGTGGGCTATCTGGTGTCAGAGCTTTGCCCGCAGGAAGCGCCACCGATGTTTGCTACGTCGGCAATTGCTTATGTGAACTTTGATGCAGACGCCTGTGAAGGCAAACTGGAGTGGCAGGTCAGCCCGTCAAAACTGGCCAAAGCGATGTGATGTCGCCAAAAGTCATATCTCTATGGGCCGCCTTCTGCGGCCCTTTCCTTTTTTAGCGTCAAGGCAGTTCTGGCGGTTGCCACTCTTCGACTTCAATCAGCACCAGCAGCGCGGCATCGCCGCCAAATAACTTCGGTGCCTGGTGAAATGCCATCACATGAGGATGTTGCGCCAACCACAGCGGTGTTTGCTGCTTGAGGATATGCTTGCCGTGTCCGGTCATTACGCTGGCACAGAACAGGTGTTCACGGCGGCAGGCGGCAATGAGCGCCCCCAGCTCCTGTTTGGCCTGCTGCTGTCTTAAACCATGAAGATCGAGAAAAATTTCCGGCGTGTAATCGCCGCGTCGCAATTTCTTCAGCTCGTAATGACTGACATCCGCGCGCACATAACGCATCGGCCCCTCGCTGGAGAGCAAAGGCTGAAACTCATCTGAGAAGTAGTGACTGTTATCGGCTTGCTCGGAAAGCAGTCTTTTCAACGGGACTTCGCGGGTTTTCACTACCGGTTTATGCACGATAGTGTCTTGTTTCAGCTTACGCGTTCCGCTCATTAACTCACGAAACAGCGCCTGATCGTCCTGGTTTAGGGGCGTCTTCTTACTCATGGCTCAAATTAGGGTTAAAGGGCTGGTTAATAGCCGGTGGCATACCTTAACGCTTAGCGTTAACAAATGTCAGCTTTTTCGCCTCGCTGCGCTGAATTCTGCCCGGCTTCGTGGCACACTATCGGCCGATTGATTTTAAGGCCTGCGGAGGGCTACGTGGACAAGATTTTCGTCGATGAGGCAGTGAGTGAACTGCACACCATTCAGGATATGCTGCGCTGGGCTGTCAGCCGTTTTTCGGCGGCAGGCATTTGGTACGGCCACGGCACGGATAATCCCTGGGACGAAGCAGTCCAACTGGTTCTGCCCACGCTCTGGCTGCCGCTGGATATCCCTGAAGATATGCGCAATGCGCGCCTGACGGCCAGCGAGCGTCACCGCATTGTTGAACGTGTGATTCGCCGCGTTAACGAGCGCATTCCGGTGGCTTATCTCACCAACAAAGCCTGGTTCTGCGGCCATGAATTCTATGTCGATGAGCGTGTGTTAGTGCCGCGTTCGCCGATTGGTGAGCTGATTGAAAACCGTTTTGCCGGTATGGTTGGTGAACAACCGCACCACATTCTCGATATGTGTACCGGCAGTGGCTGCATCGCGATTGCCTGTGCTTATGCCTTCCCGGAAGCGGAAGTCGATGCGGTGGATATATCCACTGACGCGCTGGCGGTGGCTGAGCAAAATATTGAAGAACATGGTTTGATCCACCACGTCACGCCCATTCGCTCCGATCTGTTCCGTGGCCTGCCGCAGGTCAAATATGATCTGATCGTCACCAATCCACCGTACGTGGATGCGGAAGATATGGACGATCTGCCGAATGAATATCGCCACGAACCAGAACTGGGTCTGGCAGCAGGCAGTGATGGTCTGAAACTGGTGCGCCGTATTCTTGCCTGTGCGCCGGATTATCTGAGTGAGCAGGGCGTGCTGATTTGCGAAGTGGGCAACAGCATGGTGCATATGATCGATCAGTATCCGGATGTGCCGTTTACCTGGCTGGAGTTCGATAACGGCGGTGACGGCGTGTTTATGCTGACGCGCGAGCAGATCGTCGCGGCACAGCATCACTTCTCCTTCTACAAAGACTAAAAATGGGGCGAGACATCGCCCGCAACATCGCAACAAGGAACCACAATGGCCGGTAACAGCATTGGACAAGTTTTTCGCGTAACCACCTTTGGCGAGTCGCATGGTATTGCGCTGGGCTGCATCGTTGATGGCGTGCCGCCAGGCATTCCTCTTACGGAAGCGGATATTCAGCACGATCTCGATCGCCGCCGTCCGGGCACATCGCGCTACACCACCCAGCGCCGCGAACCGGATCAGGTGAAAATTTTGTCCGGCGTGTTTGAGGGCGTCACCACCGGCACCTCTATCGGCCTGCTGATTGAAAATACTGATCAGCGTTCACAGGATTACGGCGCAATCAAAGATCTGTTCCGCCCCGGCCATGCGGATTACACCTATGAGCAAAAATATGGCCTGCGCGACTATCGCGGCGGTGGCCGTTCCTCTGCGCGTGAAACCGCGATGCGCGTGGCGGCGGGGGCGATTGCCAAAAAGTATCTGCAAATGAAGCACGGCATTCAGGTACGTGGTTATCTGGCACAGATTGGTGATGTAGCCTGCGAGCTGAAAGACTGGAGCATCGTTGAAGAGAACCCGTTTTTCTGCCCGGATGCCTCGAAGCTGGAAGCGCTGGATGAACTGATGCGCGGCCTGAAGAAAGAAGGCGACTCGATCGGCGCTAAAGTCACGGTGATGGCAGAGAACGTGCCACCGGGACTGGGCGAGCCGGTGTTTGATCGTCTGGATGCCGATTTGGCGCACGCGCTGATGAGCATTAACGCAGTGAAAGGCGTGGAAATCGGTGACGGTTTCGCGGTGATTAACCAGCGCGGTAGCCAACATCGTGATGAGATTCGTGCTGACGGTTTCCAGAGCAATCACGCCGGTGGCATTTTGGGCGGCATCAGCAGCGGCCAGACCATCAGTGCGAATCTGGCGATGAAACCCACTTCGAGCATCACCGTTCCGGGTAAAACCATCACCCGTGAAGGCGAAGAAGTGGAGATGATCACTAAAGGTCGCCACGATCCTTGCGTGGGCATTCGCGCGGTACCGATTGCCGAAGCAATGATGGCGATTGTGTTGATGGATCACCTGCTGCGTCAGCGTGCGCAGAACGGTGACGTCAACAGCAGCGTTCCGCGCTGGTAAGCCACGGATGCGCCGCCTGCTCACCACCGTTGCCGCGCTGTTGTGCAGTGCGGCCGTGTTTGCTGCCACGCCCTGGCAGCAAATCCATCAGCCGATTGCTGGCAGCCCACAGTCGATTGGCGGGTTCGCCAACGGCTGTATTGTCGGTGCACAGCAACTGCCACTCAATTCACCCAATTATCAGGTCATGCGTCAGGATCAGCGGCGTTATTTCGGCCATCCCGATCTGATTGCCTTTATTCAGCGTCTCAGTACCCAGGTGCATCAACTGCAGCTGGGGCAGGTGTTAATTGGTGATATGGGCATGGCGGCCGGCGGGCGCTTCAGCAGTGGGCATGCCAGCCATCAAACCGGGTTGGATGTCGATATCTGGTTGCAGCTGCCGCAAAACCGCTGGACGGCGCAGCAACTGCTGAAGCCACAGCCACTGGATTTGGTGGCACCGGATGATAAGCAAGTGATTGCGCGTCATTGGCAGCCGCAGATCGACAGCCTGATCAAGCTGGCGGCGAAAGATAATGAAGTGACACGTATCTTCGTCAATCCGGCGATTAAAAAGCAGCTTTGTGCGGATGCCGGAAGCGACCGCGCGTGGTTGAACAAAGTGCGCCCGTGGTTTGCCCATCGTGCCCACATGCACGTGCGTCTGCGCTGTCCGGCAGGCAGTCTGGAGTGTGAAGATCAGGCGGCACCGCCGCCGGGTGATGGTTGTGGTGCAGAGTTAGACAGTTGGTTCCTGCCGAAAAAACCGGGCAGCACGCCGCCTGTGAAGAAAACACCGCCGCCGTTGCCGCCATCCTGTCAGGCACTATTAGATCGTCATTTACTCTAACCTTGATGCTTCCTGTTGCAGCAGCATTGGCAACGTTCTCTCTCCCAGGCACGGATGTTTGTGAGACCTGGAGAGAGCACGGATGCCCTGCCTGCAATAAGAATGGTCGGGTTAACTTTACGAGAAAAAAATGGACCTCTTTGTTGTTAGCCCACTATTGCTGGGCGTGTTGTTTCTTGTTGCGGTGCTGGCAGCGTTTATCGACTCCATCGCCGGCGGCGGTGGCTTACTCACCGTTCCTTCATTACTCGCTGCGGGACTCTCTCCTGCTCAGGCTTTAGCCACCAATAAGTTACAGTCGGTGGGCGGATCTTTCTCTGCAAGCCTCTACTTTGTGCGTCGCGGCGCGGTGAATCTGCGCGAACAGCGGCTGAACATTGCCATGACCTTTATCGGTGCAGTGTGTGGCACGGTGCTGATTCAGCATATCCAGGCGGATGTACTACGACAGATTTTGCCGCTCCTGCTGATCAGCATCGGTTTATGGTTCCTGTTAATGCCGCGCCTGGGCGAGTCGGACCGTGAGCATCGCCTGCAGGGCATCGCTTTTGCGCTGGTCGGCGGCGGCTGCGTCGGTTTTTATGACGGCTTTTTTGGTCCGGGTGCCGGTTCATTCTATGCATTGGCGTTTGTGACGCTGTGTGGCTTCAATCTCGCCAAGGCCACTGCCCACGCCAAAGTCCTAAATTTCACCTCCAATTTCGGCAGTCTGCTGTTCTTTATGTTCGGCGGAAAGGTAGTGTGGGGCACGGGCGTGATCATGTTGATTGGCGCATTCGTGGGCGCGCGTATCGGCGCCAGACTGGTGCTGAGCCGGGGTCAGAAGCTGATCCGCCCGATGGTGGTGATTGTATCCGCTGTGATGAGCGCCAAATTATTGTGGGATAGCCATGGCAGCGCGTTGCTGGCGTGGATAGCCACGCTGTAAAGCAGTACTCGTCAAGAACGGCTGCCAATGCGACAATGGCGCTAATTTTTTTAAAGATTAAAATATTATGAGTACAGAACATCATTACCAGCAGCTGGTGGATATTTTTGATGGCTGCTTTGTTGAAGACTTTCAGACCCGTCTAATTAAAGGCGATGACGAACCTATTTATCTTCCAGCGGATGAGGAATCGCCGTGGAACCGGGTGGTGTTTGCTCACGGTTTCTACGCCAGCGCGCTGCACGAAATTTCTCACTGGTGTATTGCCGGTGAAGCGCGCCGCAAGCTGGTGGATTTTGGTTATTGGTACTGCCCGGATGGGCGGGATGCGCAAACGCAAAGTCAGTTCGAGTCAGTGGAAGTCAAGCCACAGGCGCTGGAGTGGCTGTTCTGTGTCGCGGCGGGCTTTCCCTTCAATGTCAGCTGTGACAACCTCGAAGGCGATTGTGAACCCGATCGCATCGCGTTCCAGCGCAAGGTCCATGCTCAGGTGATGACTTATTTTGAGCAGGGTATCCCGGCACGTCCGGCACGTTTTATCGATGCGTTAGCCAGCTATTACGGTACGCCAGCGCTGACGGCGGCACACTTCCCGTGGCCGGAAGATCTGTGATTCGCAAACATATTATTAATGACCCAAAGTCACCCGCGTTGCAGCTTAACGGCGAATGAACGACCCCCGGGAACGCGAACCAGCGTGTAACGGGGCAAGAGCGTGAAGCCAGCGCAGTAGCGGCGCGGCGTATCAAGGGCAATAAGGAACAAGACGATGATCGTAGAATTCGAATCCCGCATCCTGGCATTGATTGACGATATGGTAGATCACGCCAGTGACGACGAGCTGTTTGCCGGTGGCTATCTGCGTGGTCATCTGACCCTGGCGGTGGCTGAGATTGAAATCAGCGGTGAGCACACGCCAGAAGCGCTGCAAATCCATGTGACCAACAGCCTGCAAAATGCGATTGCCGCAGGTGAACTGTCACCGCGCGATCAGGCGCTGGTGATTGGCATGTGGGATAATTTGTTCCAGCAGGCGCGTCAGACCGCCTGATAAGTCGGGGCGGCCGCTCGCCCCGCCATCCTAGCGTCCCGCTTTCTTACCTTTCAGCAATTTTCTTACCCAGTAACGATTTGGATTCAATGCCGCCAGCGTGGTGATATCCAGCGGTTGCGGCTCACCACTCATCTGTGCCGCCAGTACTTCCGCCGCCAGCGGCGCGCTGCACAAGCCGCGTGAACCCAGCGCACCCAGCACAAATAAACCGGCATGAACCGGTGCATCGGCAAGGGTTTCACCCCGTGCTCGTTGCCCCGGCAAATCAGCATATTGCACCAGCGTTGCGGCGTAATCAGGCGCGCTGCCACTCATCGGTAAGTGATCGCGCGTGGCGCAGCGCACGCCAACACGCGCCTCGTTATCACTGATATCCACCTGCTGTGGCCACTCTGCATCCGGCAGACAGTTCACCAGGCGCTGGCGGTTTTCCTGCTGATCGTCAGCACGGAAATCGGTTGTGGTATCGCCGCGATGGTAGCTGGCCCCGATGCAGTGGGTGCTGAAATTCGGGCTGACTGGCGTGAGATAGCCGTCATAGCAGAGTACGGTATTTAACGCGCCCAGCTCAGGATTGGTCGGCACATGACTGACCTGACCCGCCACCGCGTAAACGGGCAAGTCTTTGCTTTGCTCAATTTCCAGCAGCGCATGGCCATTGGCGAGCACCACCTGCTGATGATTTACCGAGGGTTGCTCGCTGAAGTTCAGGGTCCACCCCTCAGTCGTCGTTTCCAGCGTGGTGACGCGATGCAGCCAGTGCAGGCGTAAACCCAGCGTTTGCGCATGCTCCAATAGGTTGCTGGTCAGTTGCGACGGAGAGAGCCAGCCGCCCTGAGGATAGAAAATGCCACCGCATCCGGTCTCGACGCCCGCTAACTGCTGCGCGTCTTCCTTGCTTACGCCGTACGCCACATCATGCGGCAATCCCATCTCCAGCATTTGGGCAATTTTATCGGCACTTTTACTGTCCCAGCCGAGTTGCAACACACCGCTCCAGTCATGCTCGAACATTACCGATAGCTGGTCGTACAAACGGCGGGCAAAGGTGAACGCTGCAGGGAAGAACGTGGCGAGAGCGGGATCGTGCTGATTAAGCAGCGGGTAAAGTGCGCCCTGACGATTGCCGGAAGCACCCAGCGCGGGCGCAGCATCGGCGCAATAAAGTGTGACCTTCCAGCCGCGGCGCAACAGCGCCAGCGCCAGTACGGCACTCGCCACGCCACCACCAATCAGCGCCACTTCCTGAGTGCGAGCCGCAGGGCGGGCGTACCATGGTTGGCTATGGGGCAGGGCAGCAACCTGCTCCATAACGCCCGTTAGCATTTCGCGTTTGTGACCAAAGCCTTTGCGCTTAGCCACGGTAAAACCCGCTTCCTGTAATCCCCGACGGACAAAACCTGCTGAGGTGAAGGTCGCCAGCGTCCCACCCGGCCGGGCCAGACGGGCCATGGCGGCGAACAATTCCGGCGTCCACATCTCCGGATTTTTAGACGGAGCAAAACCATCTAAAAACCATGCATCCACCTGAGCATTAAGACTGTCATCAAAGGTATTAATTAGCGCGTTAATATCACCGAGCCAGAGATCGAGCGTGACTTTACCGTTGTTGAACAGTAAACGCTGGCAACCCGGCAGCGCCTGTGGCCACTGTTGCTGTAACTGTTCTGCCCAGTGCGCCAGCTCAGGCCAGTGTGCGTGCGCTGCGACCAGATCGGTTTGCGTCAGTGGGAATTTTTCGCAGCTAATGAAGTGCAGACGCTTAAGTGTCGCGTCGGGATGTTCGCTACAGAAGCGATCGAACGCTTGCCACAAGGTAAGAAAGTTCAGACCCGTCCCAAAACCGCTTTCCGCGACAATAAAAATATCGCGTGAATGTTGAGCGAAACGGAGAGGAATTTGGTTGCCGTTGAGGAAAACATAGCGCGTCTCCTCCAACCCGTTGTCGTTGGAGAAATAGACGTCATCGAATGCTCGGGAAACAGGTGTACCCTGATCATTCCAGTTTAATTGCGCGTGTTCAAGCGGGGCTAATTTCACGGGAAAGGCTCGTTTTTCAGGCAGTGGCGCGATTTTAACGACTGCCGTCACATGACGCAAATTTACAAAAGGAAATGGCTGATCGGACTTGTTCGGCTTACAACTGTAAGCTAGAGTGCACGTCAATCCAAAAGAAGTGGAATGAGGACTATTGAATGAAACGTGCAGTGATTACTGGCCTGGGTATCGTTTCCAGCATTGGTAATAACCAGCAAGAAGTGCTGGCTTCTCTGCGTGAAGGCCGTTCGGGTATCACCTTCTCTGAAGAGATGAGAGATATCGGTATGCGCAGTCACGTATGGGGCAACGTCAAACTGGATACCAACGGGCTCATCGATCGCAAAATCGTGCGTTTCATGAGTGATGCTTCAATCTACGCTTACCTGTCTATGGCGGAAGCGATTCAGGATTCCGGCCTGACTGACGAGCAGTATCAGAACAACCCACGCGTGGGTCTGATTGCCGGTTCAGGCGGTGGTTCTCCGCGTTACCAGGTCTTCGGTGCCGATGCGATGCGTGGCCCGCGTGGCCTGAAAGCCGTTGGCCCTTATGTGGTGACCAAAGCCATGGGTTCAGGTGTATCAGCTTGTCTGGCTACCCCATTCAAAATCCACGGTGTGAACTACTCAATCAGCTCTGCTTGTGCCACTTCCGCACACTGCATCGGTAACGCGGTTGAGCAGATTCAGTTGGGCAAACAGGACATCGTGTTTGCTGGCGGCGGCGAAGAGCTGAGCTGGGAAATGGCCTGTGAGTTCGATGCGATGGGCGCACTATCCACCAAATACAACGAAACGCCAGAAAAAGCCTCTCGTACTTACGATGCGAACCGTGATGGTTTCGTGATCGCTGGCGGCGGCGGCATGGTGGTGGTTGAAGAGCTGGAACATGCTCTGGCACGTGGCGCACACATTTACGCAGAAATCGTTGGCTACGGCGCGACCTCTGACGGTGCTGATATGGTGGCACCATCAGGCGAAGGCGCAGTGCGTTGCATGAAGATGGCGATGCAGGGCGTTGATACCCCAATCGATTACCTCAACACCCACGGTACTTCTACACCTGTCGGTGATGTGAAAGAGCTGGGTGCGATTCGCGAAGTGTTTGGTGACAACTCACCGTACATTTCTGCTACCAAAGCCATGACCGGTCACTCACTGGGTGCAGCGGGCGTGCAGGAAGCGATCTACACCTTGCTGATGCTGGAGCATAGCTTCATCGCACCAAGCATTAACATCGAAGAGATTGATGAAGCCGGTAAAGGCCTGAACATCGTGACGCAGCCGACTGAAAAAGCGCTGACCACCGTGATGTCCAACAGCTTCGGTTTCGGCGGCACCAACGCCACCTTGACCATGCGTAAGCTGCCAGCTTAATAGCGTGATCACCGTTTTCCAGGGGCCGGTTTATCCGGCCCCTGTTGTTTTTGACAATTCCCCCGCCGCTTGCCTACACTCTTCACATCTTGCCTGAAACAAAATAATCGTTTGCGCACAGTATGAACCAAACAACCCGTTTTCGCCTGAATATAGGGTGCGAACGTATGTTGGTTTTGCCTGTCGTGCACGCTCTGAACAAGGAGTTCATACCATCATGACCACGGCTGCTGATACGCAGACGCAATCTGTGCTGCCTTTGGGTTGCATATCCTTTGCGGTGTTTCTCACTTACTTAACCGCAGGGCTGGCGCTCCCGGTCATCCCACTGTACGTGCACCAGGAATTGGGCATGAGCAACCTGATGGTGGGTGTGGCGGTAGGGATTCAGTTCTTCGCCACGCTGCTGACGCGCAGCTTCGCCGGACGCCGAGCCGATCAGCACGGCGCGAAGCTCACCACCCAACACGGTATGATCGCCATCGCGCTGGTGGGCGTGGCGTATCTGGCGGCGGCGATGCTGCCTGTTGCGCCGTGGGCAAAATTTGGTTTGCTGGCAGTGGGGCGTTTGTTACTCGGATTTGGTGAAAGCTTGCTGCTCACCGGCAATCTGACCTGGGGCATGGGGTTGGTAGGAAGCAAACGATCCGGCCTGGTGATGTCGTGGAACGGTATGGCGATTTATGGATCGCTGGCGGCGGGCGCACCGCTGGGTTTGTTGATCAATCAACATGGCGGATTCGCAGCACTCGGTACTGTCGCGCTGCTGTTGCCACTGCTCTCGCTGGCGATCAATAGCTGGGTCACTAAAGTGCCGGTGGTGGGTGGTGAACGTCCCTCATTGTTCAGCGTGGTGAAAACTATCTTCCAACCCGGCATGGCGCTGGCGTTGCAGGGAACGGGATTTGCGGTGATCGGGACGTTTACCTCGCTCTATTTTGCCGCAGAAAACTGGGGCAATGCCGGTTTTGCCCTGACCGCATTTGGCTGTGCTTTTGTATTGGTACGTGTTTTCTTTGGCGGCCTGCCGGATCGTCACGGTGGCGTCCGCGTCGCAATGATCTCGCTGCTGGTGGAAACTGCCGGTTTGCTGGTGCTGGCGTGTGCAACCTCTGGCTGGATGGCGCTGATTGGTGCCGCGCTCACCGGTTGCGGCTGTTCACTGATTTTCCCGGCGCTCGGCGTCGAGGTGATCAAACGTGTCTCGCCGCAAATTCGTGGCACGGCGCTGGGCGGTTTCTCTGCTTTCCAGGATATTGCTTACGGTGCCAGCGGCCCACTGACCGGCCTGCTCGCCACGGCGTTGGGTTATGGCTCGGTCTACCTTGCGGGTGCCTGCTGCGCAGCCCTGGGCATTCTCGTCACCTGGTCGTTTGCGCGTAGCGCGACAACAGCGTAACCAGCTTATCGCAGGCGCTGACAATCTCACCCGGCGTCAGCGCGGCAAAGCCCAGCAGCCAGCCCGATTGCGGCTGACTGTTGCTGTACAACGGCGACAGACGTGGCAACAGCAGACCGATTTCCCTCGCCTGTTGCGTGAGCTGTGCTTCCTCCCCCTGATGCAATGCTACCGTCAGCTGCAGCCCGCCAGACGCCTGCAGCGGCGTCAACCACGGCTGCAGGCGCGTGTTGATCTGCTCCAGCAAACGATCGCGACGGCTGTGGTAAAGCTGGCGCATCAGCCGCAGGTGGCTGGCAAAGTGGCCTTGTTGCAGAAATTCAGCGGTGATCGCTTGCGGTAACAGCGCGCTGTGACCATCCAGAATGCTGCGCGCGCGACCCATGGCATCTACCAGTGCTGGCGGGACGACCATCCACGCCAGCCGCAGGGAAGGGAAGAGCGTTTTGGAAAAGGTGCCAAGGCAGATAACCCGGCTGTTATCCTCCAATCCCTGTAAGGCGGGAAGCGGGCGATCGTCATAGTGAAACTCACTGTCGTAATCATCCTCAATTAACCAGCTTTGCTGCTGGTGCGCCCAGTCGAGCCACTGCAGGCGGCGGGCAAGGCTCATCGCGGTACCGGTGGGATAGTGATGTCCCGGCGTCAGATAAACCAGCCTCGCGTCTCCTTCAAGCGGCATCGCTCCTTCGCTATCCAACGGCATCGCACGGCAGTGTGCACCCGCAGCGAGGAAAGCGTTACGCGCGCCGGGATAGCCTGGCTCTTCAAGCCACACTTCATCATTGGCATCCAGCAACATCAGCGCCAGTAACTGCAGGGCCTGCTGTGAACTGGTTAGGATAACGACTTGCCCGGCAGCACAGCGCACCTCGCGTGATAACGCCAGATAATCCGCCACCGCCTCACGAAGCGGCATAAAGCCTAGTGGATCGCCATAACCCATCACCTGGCTGCCCAGCGAGCGCTGCACGCTGTTACTGATCCGACGCCATTGGGTATGCGGGAAAGCGCGTAATTCAGGCGAACCGGCGGCAAACGCATGGGGGAACGGCGGATCCTGGCAGCCACCGGTTGCTAATATTTGCTCACCACGCCGTGAGAAACGAGGTGAGTTATGTGCGGGTGTGGTCGCCGCCCGTGCAGGCATTGCAATCGATACAAAAGTACCCCGACCCGCCCGCCTCTCCAGATAGCCTTCACTCTCCAGCTGCGCATAAGCGGCTTCCACCGTCACCCGCGACAGCGACAAATCCTCGGCTAACTGACGGCTGGAGGGTAAGCGTTGTTGATGGTGCAAATGGCCTCGGGTTATGGCCTCACGTAGCGTATGGCATAAACGTTCACGTAAGCCGCCGGATGACGTGTGCTTAAACAGGGCTAAAAAAGAGTGGCGCATGCTGGTCTTATCACTGTGTGAAAAGTGGTATCAAATTGCAGACCACTTTGCCGTAAACTCAGGGAAAATTACACAAGGAGAATGCGATGTCATCAGTCTTACTCTTCCCGCCCGCGGATCCTCAGGAAAGCGTGGCGTATCTGCAGCACAAACTGAGTTATTACACCGATGCCTGGGATTTGGCAAAGGATCTGGCGCAAGGCGTCAATGCGATAGTGGTGGTTGATGCGCGATCCACTGATGTCTATCAGGCGGGGCACATCACCGGGGCGATTTCGTTTCCGCATCGCACTATGAATGCCGACTCCACCGCACAGTTGGATCGCAGTAAGGTGTATATCACATACTGCGATGGCATCGGCTGCAACGGCTCAACGAAAGCGGCATGGAAACTGGCTTCGCTGGGTTTTCAGGTCAAAGAGTTGATAGGTGGACTGGATTTCTGGAAACGTGATGGGCATCCATTGACGTGGGGAACGTCGCCTGGCGAGTGGCCACAGGTCGCACCCGGCGCGCACTGTGGCTGCTAAATTACAGGAACAGCCAGAGTAAAAAGAAGAACAGTGCCAGGCCCAGAATCAATGTCAGTGCCGGGCGCTGAGCCAGTGGACGCGGTAATATCTCGATCCACGGCGACCAGATCGGCTGCGGACGTAAATCACTGGCGGCGTGCGGCTGCTCCAGCGTTTTCTCGACGCGGCGGCTAAACAGCAAGTTGAGAAGATCTTGCGTTTGCGCGGGCGTCAGTACCGTTTGTGGCGTGGCCTGGAAACGTTGCTGGCTGTAATCCTCCAGCAGGCGTTGCTCGTCATGCGTCAGCGGCTGCTTCAGCGAAGTTTCCAGCATTTGTAAGGTCGGTGCGCTGTGTTGACCCAATGTCTGACGTACCTGCAAATATTGTGTCAGCAGCGGGAAGTGGCGAGAGGGAATTGGATCGCCACTCTTCAGATTGACCAGTTTCAGCGCTTCAGACAGCAGCTTGACCGGTGATTCGCCGGTCGTGGCCGCGAGACGCGTAACCTGTTGATTCAGCGATTGCTGTTCAGCCGGCAGCAGCGTGCGATCGGACGCGCGCGTTTGCTGCGGCTGCGGGATCGCCATCTGCCCATTTTGCAGCATGGTCAGCACCTGATGTAACTGGTCTTGCGACAGCGCACTTAACACCGTTTGGTTAAATTGCTGACGGATAAAGTCACTCACCGCCTGGCGATTATTGCCCTGCGGCAGCTTCTCCAATAGCTGCTGCAACAGCTGACGCGTGGCAAGGCTGTTCTGTACCTGGGTTAAACGCCCATTCAAATGCTGCTCGGCAGCAGGAAAATGACGCGATTGCAGCTCAGCATCATTCTTTACGCCCACTTCATGGCGTACGCCAGCCCACAATTCCGGGGCTTTTAATGTGCTGAGGGACATGATGCGCACAATCAGACGTTCCAGCGTGGTGCGCTGGGCAGGGGAGAGTGGCTGTTCGCCCGCCGGTCCGCCAGGACGAGTGGGGCCAGTCGCGTTAGTGAGCGTTGTACGATCGCCCGCGGGCACACCGGGACCGCTGAGAGGTTGCATGGCGGAATCCTTGAAAAACGAGGTCAGATCCGGGTGCGCCGGAAAAAAGAGGCCATATGATAGCAAAAGCCCCCGGGAAATCCACGGGGGCAGTGAGGTGAAATCGCGTCAGTTCTGGATTTATTCAGCTTCAGCCAGTTTGAGACGCTTACGACGCCAGCGTTTCCACAGTGGCGGCACGATCAGGACAGCGATCGCCAACACCAGCAACACTTTGCAGATCAGGCTTTCCCATAGAATCGGCAGGTTGCCGTTACTGATGGAGAGCGCACGGCGCAGGTTTTGCTCCAGCATCTCTCCCAGTACGAAGCCCAGAATCAGCGGCGACATCGGGAAATCCATTTTACGCAAGATATAGCCAAAGATACCCAGTCCGACCATCAGCAACAGATCAAAAGTGGTACTGTGTACGGCGTAAACGCCCACTGCAGAGATCGCGGCGATGGCGGGTACCAGGAACCACAGCGGGATGGTCAGCATGCGGGCGAAGATGTTGATCATCGGGATGTTCATGATCAGCAGCATGACGTTGCCAATCAGCAATGCTGCAATCAGACCCCAGACGATATCCGGCTGTTCGGTAAACATCGCCGGGCCGGGTGTGATGTTGTACAGCGTCAGCGCACCGACCATCACCGCCGTGGTGCCGGAGCCCGGAATACCCAGCGTCAGCATCGGAATAAAGGAGCCACAAGCCGAGGCGTTGTTGGCCGCTTCAGGCGCTGCCACGCCGCGAATATCCCCTTTACCAAACTGGTCACTGCCGCTGATTTTCTTCTCGCTCATATAAGCGATGGCACTGGCGATGGTGGCACCGGCGCCGGGCAGTACGCCAACAAAGAAGCCAATAAAGGAGGAACGTAAGGTAGCACCGGTTGCCTGCGCCGCTTCTTTCATGTTGAACATCATACGGCCACTGGCGCGAACCACTTTCTGGCCGCTGCTGGTTGATTCCAGCATCAGCAGTATTTCACTGACAGAGAACAATCCAATGACCACCACCACAAATTGGATCCCGTCGGAGAGATGCACGCTGTCGAAGGTGAAACGATAGACGCCGGTATTGGCATCGACGCCAACGGTGGCCATACCCAAACCGATCAGCGCGGCTAAAAACGATTTCAACGGATTGTGGCTCATCATGCTGCCCAGACAGGCAATCGCAAACACCATCAGCGCGAAATACTCCGCCGGACCAAAGGCCAGTGACCAGTTGGCCAATATAGGGGCAAAGAGAATAATGCCGAGAATCGCGATAGTGGATCCAATAAATGAACTCACTGCTGAGATCGACAGGGCCACGCCAGCTTTGCCCTGTTGCGCCATCGGGTAGCCATCCAGCGCGGTCATGATTGCCCCGGCATCGCCTGGCACGTTAAGCAAAATAGAGGAGATACGACCCCCGTACTCGCAACCGATGTAGACCGTAGCAAGCAGGATCAGCGCGGACTCGGCAGGTAAGTGCAGAGCAAACGCCAGCGGCATCAGGATCGCGACACCGTTAATCGGCCCGAGTCCGGGCAGTAGGCCAACAATGGTGCCAATAAAGCAGCCGATGAGTGCGATCATCAGGTTTTCCGGCGTCATCGCGACGGCAAACCCTTGCATCAGAAAAGACCAGGTATCCATGTGAGACTCCCGTTAATTGAACCAGCTGCCGACGGGCAAGGTGACATCGAGCAGGCGGTCAAAGGCATAAAACAGTGCTATGCCCATCACCACACCGGACACCGCAGCCGCCCACCAGCGCGCGCCAAACAACAGCCCAATGCCAAAGGTCAGCAGCGTGGTGCATGCAGCAAAACCCAGACGCTCAAACAGCCAGCCATATACCATCAGCATGACGCACATCAGCACTAACTTTTTCAGTGTGGCGGCGGAAGGCCACTGCACCAGATCGGGTTTGCGCAGTAACATCATCACGGCGCAAATCGCCATTAATCCCAGCAGCAGCATCGGGAAAGGGCGTGGGCCGACCGGTTCATAGCTGTATTCACTCTGGATTTGCCAGGCAATAAACAGCCCGGCAATGCACAGCAGCAGCCAGATACCGGCGAAGATACGATCGCTCATCATCGACTCCGTTATTTGGCCAGGCCAAAGGATTTGGCTTTTTCGCGATAATCAGCCACCTGTTTTTTCACGTAGGCATCCAGCTCGCTGCCGAACATGTTGAATTCAAACAGTCCGCGCATATCTCGCTGTTGCTGGAATTCTTTGGTGGTCACCAATTTTTTGAACGCGTCTTCCCACCACTGATATTCCGCGTCAGTCACTTTCGGACCGAGGTAATAGCCGCGAATAATCGGCCATTCGACGTTATAGCCTTGCTCTTTGGCAGTTGGCACACTCGCCAGTTCACCCGGTAAGCGTTTATCAGACATCACTGCCAGCACGCGCAACTTGCCGGCTTGCAAATGTGGCACCATCTCGCTCATATCCCCGGAGACCACCTGAATATGGTTGCCAAGCAGAGCCGTTACCGGCTCGCCACCGCCCTCAAACGCGACATAGCGCATCTTGCGTGGGTCGATGCCCGCTTCGCGAGCCAGCAGGGCGGTTTTCATCCAGTCCTGACTCCCGATCGAAGCACCTGCGCCGACCACCACTTTGGTGGGATCGCTCTTCATGGCTTCCATCAGTTCACCGAGGTTTTTCCATGGGGCGTCATTGCGTACCGCGACGATGCCATAATCGGTGCCGACGGCAGCCAGCCACTTCACGTCGCTTTCTGAATAGCGGCCAAACTTGCCCTGAGAGAGATTGAGCAACGAACCGCCGGAGAAGGCCACCAGCGTGCCTGCTTCGGCGGGGCGCTGAGCAATGATGGCGTTGTAAGCCACCGCTCCCACACCGCCGGGCATATAGGTCACGCGCATCGGTTTACTGATTTCGCCGGTTTCCTGCATGGAAACCTGAATCAACTTACAGGTCAGATCAAAGCCACCGCCGGGTTTGGCGGGGGCGATACATTCTGTCCGGTCTGGCGCTTCCGCCAGCGCAGAAGAGATCGACAAAGCCACGAGGGTTGAGGCGAGGGCGAGGGGTAAGATTTTTTTCATTATTCGCTCCATTCATGCTTCCAGAGTGTGACAACTGCCGAACATTCGGCGTTGCTGAATTGTTAATGGTGTAACCTTTCATTTACCTTTCAGTGCTCGGGAAAAGTATCAGGATGTGATATGCGTCTCTTACTGGTGGAAGATACGGTTGACCTGGCCAGCTGGCTGCAAAAAGCGCTGACACAGAAAGGTTTTGCCGTGGATTGGGTCGCGGATGGCCTGGCGGCAGACCATGTGTTGCAGAGCGAAGACTATGCGGTGGTGGTGCTGGATGTATCACTGCCACGGCTGGATGGTCTGGCGGTGCTGGCGCGTTTGCGTAAGCGTGGGCAAACCACGCCGGTATTGTTGCTCACGGCTAAAAGTGCGCTGGAACAGCGCGTGCAGGGCCTCAATGCGGGCGCGGACGACTATCTCACTAAACCCTTTGAACTGGATGAGCTGGAAGCGCGCCTGCGGGCGCTGTTGCGTCGCAGCCAGGGGCAGACTGCGCAATCGCAGACCGTGGGCCAGCTGGAGCGCGACGGCGAAGGCTATTTTCTGCTGAATCATAAACCGTTGATGCTCACCCCGCGTGAAGCCAGCGTGCTCTCGACTTTGATGCAACGCCCTGGACGTCCGGTGTCACGCCAGCATCTTTATGAACAGACCTTTACCCTAACCGATGAAGCCAGCCTGGAAAGCATTGAGCTGTATGTGCATCGGGTGCGGAAAAAGCTGCAGGGCAGCGATGTCGCGATCGTGACGCTACGTGGGCTGGGATACAGTCTGGAGTGCCAGCCGTGCGCCTGAGCCATTCGCTGCGTGGTGAACTGTTGCTGTGGCTGGGCGCTCCGTTGATGCTGCTGTGGGGGTTGTCGGTTTATACCCATTACCAAAGTGCGCTGCAGGCGGCGAATCAAGCCTACGATCGCTCACTTCTCGCCTCGGCCCGCACGGTGGCGGAAAGGCTGGTGGTACGGCAAAACCATCTTGAAGTGGACGTGCCTTGGGTGGTGCTCGACAGTTTTGAGCGCAACATGAACGATCAGCTGTTCTATCAGGTGATCTCGCCGCAAGGCAAAACCCTTTCAGGTTACCCCGATCTGCCCCCTTTACCGCGCAACGCGCCGCTTTCTGAAGCCTATCCCGCATTAGTCCACTTTTACGATGGCAGCTACCGTAAGCAGCCGATTCGGATTGCGGCGTTATGGCAACCGGTAAACGAGCAGGGCGTAGAGGGGATGGCGCTGGTTCTGGTGGCGGAAACCCTGAACTCTCGCCATGGGTTTGCGGAAGGATTATTGCGCACCGCGTTGATCAGTCAAAGCTTTCTGGTGTTGATTACCTTGCTGTTAGCCAGCCTGTTATTACGCAAAGTGTTGCGGCCGCTGCGCCGATTATCGCGCATCATGCTACGACGTGCGCCAGGTGAGTTGACGCCTTTGCCGTCGCTATTGCCCTGGTCGGAATTGCAGCCGTTAATTATTGCCTTTAATCGACATCTGGAACGACTGCGCGGTTTGCTGGCACGACAGGAACGTTTTAGTGCCGACGTTTCACACCAATTACGTACACCGCTCACTATTTTAAAAACACAGGTTGGCGTTGCGCTCAACAGTGATGATCCTGCGCAGTGGCGGGAAAGTTTGCTTGGCATGCGCCATACGCTCAACGATACGGTGCAACTCACCGATCGGTTATTACAATTGGCACAAATTAAAGCCCGGCACGGTGAGGACAAGCCTTTTTCTCGGGTCAGTTTGAATGAAATTGTGGAACAGGCATGTTTCAGCAGCTATGCCGGCGCGCGCCACAAACACATCGATCTGGGATTTGAAGGCGACATTCCCTGTGTGGTGCAAGGCGATGGCTTATTACTGGCCGAACTCTGTGCCAACCTGCTGGACAATGCGATTAAATACACACCAGAAGGTGGGATCGTCACGGCGCGATTGCGGGAGAAACAGCTGGAAATTGAGGACAGCGGGCCGGGCATTAGTGCGGCACAACAGCATCAGGCATTGCAGCCGTTTGGTCGCCTGGATAATGCCAGCCAGCCCGGTGCGGGCATCGGGCTGGCGCTGGTCAAAGATATTTGTGCCTGGCACGGTGCGCAGTTGCTGCTGGATCGCAGCCCGCAACTGGGCGGGCTGCGCATCATCATCAGCTTTCGCTGAGCTGAACGGTGCGTTCACGTGGCTTGCGCAGCGGTGTTTTCAACCGTTGCGCCAGAATCACCCCCACCAACGTCATCCCGCCGCCAATCCAGTGATAGGCGTGCAGTTGCTCATGCAGGAACAGCACGGCAATGATGGCGGTAAACGCGGGCACAAAATTCATAAAAATGGTGGTGGTACTGGCACCGAGACGTTGCACACCAAGGATCCACAAGAACGGCGCGATAATGGACGCGAAAAGCCCGGCAAACAGCACCAGCGGAATGTTATGCAAGTTCAGCGTGACGTCCGGTGCGCGCAAGAATCCAGGCAGTAACAGCAACACACCAAAGAAAATCTGCACGTACAGGCTCTGCCAGGTCGGCAGAGGGATCGCCCAGCGTTTGGTCAGCACACCGTAAAGCGCATACGAGGTGGAAGCCGCCAGCATCATCAACTCGCCGTTGCCCAGACGCTGATTCAGCAACTGAGCTGGATTCCCTTCACTCACCAGCCATACCAAACCGGCAAAGGACAACAGGCCGCCGATCAAAATGCCGCGCGTCGGCGCAAGGCGTAAAACGAACAGGCTGAGCAGGATGGTCAGTAACGGAATCGTGGCACCCAATATACCCATCATCACCGCCGACACGCTGTGGGCGGCATAGTAGGCGAGACTTTGGTATAGCGCCATGCCCAGCAGGCCGAGGATCAATAATCGCCACAGATTGGCCTTAACGGCATGGCGATGACGCCACACGCCGGGCAGGCTGAAGGGGGCCAGCACGATGAGTGCCAGCAGCCAGCGATAGAAGGAGATGGCGGCAGGATCGATGCTCCCGGCAGAGAGTTTGCTGACGATGGTGTTGATCGACCAGATCATCACCGCAATCAGCGGAAACAGTAAATTCATCGTACGACTCCTGAGTTTAATCGCGAATAGTTTACATTTGACCGGTTTTGTTCAGATAGTTAAAATCGGACAATATTCGTTAGTGACCGGACAGAATGAATTTACAGATCGAGTATCAGCCGCCGATTGATGCGCCGCTACTGCGCTATTTTATGCGCTACGAGCAGGCTAACGCGAAAACTGAATATCTCCCGCATCTGCACAGTTGGGGTCAGGTGATTTTTGTCACCAGCCACGTGCTAGAGATGGAAGTGGAGGGGGAACGGTTATTAACGCCCGCTGATATGCCGATCTGGATCCCGCCAGAACAGCGCCACAGCAGCTATAACCATTGCCATGCCCAGTTCCGCACCTTCAATCTCGCCGCCGATCTCTGTGCGGGGATGCCCGACAATGCCTGTTTACTGCACGTTGATGCGATTGTGCACGCCATCATGAATGATTTTGCACAGCGTGAGTTGGAGCAGCCTCAAACGGAAGCGGACTGGCGACTGTGTGAAGTCTTGATTGATCGTCTGCGTCAGGCACCGGTGCACACCAGCTATTTGCCCTTGTCGGACGACAAATTTCTCGCGCCCATTTTGCGCGCGCTGGAAGAAAATCCCGGCGATAACACCACGCTGGCACAATGGGCGAAGCATGTGTTCACCACCGAGCGTACGCTGGCGCGACGTTGTCAGCAGCAGTTGAAGATGTCTTTCAGCGAATGGCGGCAGCGTTTACGGTTTTTGCGTGCCATTGCGCTGCTGGAGCAGGGTTGCAGCGTGCAGGGCATTGCACACGAACTGGGTTATAGCTCGTCGTCGGCGCTGATTGTGATGTTCCAGCAGCAGGCCGGCACCACGCCGGATCGCTATCGCAGCCGGTTAGGTTAATCCCCAGCTTTATGTAAGAATACGCGCCTCAAACGCCTCAGCAGACAGGACCGCCGCAGTGAAAATTCTCGTCGATGAAAACATGCCTTACGCTCGTGAACTCTTCAGTCGCACGGGTGAAGTATTGGCCGTGCCGGGACGTCCGTTACCCGAAGCAGAGTTACAGGATGCCAGCGGACTGATGGTGCGCTCGGTGACTAAAGTGAATGCGGCGCTGCTGTCCGGTACGCCAGTGAAATTTGTCGGTACCGCGACAGCAGGCACTGACCATGTCGATGATGCATCGCTGGCGGCCGCCGGCATTGCCTTCTCGGCGGCACCCGGCTGTAACGCAATTGCGGTGGTGGAGTATGTGTTCTCCTCATTGCTGCTGCTGGCCGAGCGCGATGGTTTTGAACTGCGCGATCGTACCGTGGGTATTGTCGGCGTCGGTAATGTCGGCGGTCGTCTGCAAAAACGCCTTGAAGCCTGGGGCGTGAAAACCCTGCTGTGTGATCCGCCGCGTGCAGATCGTGGCGATAAGGAAACGTTTCACTCGCTGGATGAGCTGGCGGCACAGGCCGATATTCTGACCTTCCACACACCGCTATTTAAAGACGGCCCCTATAAAAGCTGGCATCTGGCCGACATGGCTCTGCTGATGGCGCTCAAACCGAACACCATCCTGATCAATGCCTGCCGTGGTCCGGTCGTCGATAACACTGAGCTACTGGAAGTGCTGAGAATGCGCGACGATCTCAGCGTGGTGCTGGATGTGTGGGAACCGGAGCCGGATCTGAACCTCGATCTGTTGGATAAAGTGGATATCGCTACAGCGCATATCGCGGGCTATACGCTGGAAGGCAAGGCGCGTGGCACCACTCAGGTATTCGAAGCCTGGTGCGCGTTTATCGGTCAGCCGCAACAGGTCGCGCTGGAGACTCTGTTGCCTGCACCGGAATTTGGCACCATTACGCTGCACGGCAAGCTCGATCAGCCAACGCTGAAACGACTGGTGCACCTGGTGTATGATGTGCGCCGCGACGATGCGCCACTGCGAAAAGTGGCTGCCAAACCGGGCGAGTTTGATCGCCTGCGCAAGCAGTATGAAGAGCGTCGTGAATGGTCGTCACTGCAGGTGAAATGTGATGATGCCGATAGTGCCGCGATGCTGGAAAAGCTCGGTTTCCGCGCCAGTTTGTAAAGTTAAATCAATCCCCTGCGTTTTCGCGCGGGAAAAGTCTTAAATGTCAGGCGGTGTCATCACCGCCTTCTGTTTTTATGTCATTGTCTGGAGTAAACCAACATGTCTGACGGCTGGAATATTGCGCTATTGGGCGCAACAGGCGCAGTAGGGAACGCTGTACTGGAATTGCTGGCAGAACGCCAGTTCCCGGTTGGTGAATTGTATCTGCTGGCGAGCGAAAACAGCGCCGGTGAAAGTGTGCGTTTTGATGGTCGCACCCTGCGCGTGCAGGATGCGGCTGAATTTGACTGGACGCAGGCGCAGCTGGCGTTTTTCGCTGCCGGACGTGAAGCTTCCGCGCGTTACGCGGATGAAGCCGCGAGCCAGGGTTGCCTGGTGATCGACAGCAGCGATCTGTTCGCGCTGGAGCCGGATGTCCCGCTGGTGGTGCCTGATGTGAACCCGCAGGTGCTGGCCGATTATCGCAATCGCAATATCGTGACGGTGGCCGATGCGCTGGTAAGCCAGCTGTTAAGCGCTATCAAACCGCTGGTGGATACGGCGGGGTTAAGCCGTTTGCAGGTGACCAATCTGATGTCGGTTTCCAGCCACGGTAAAGCGGCAGTGGATGGCCTGGCGGGCGAAAGCGCACGTTTGCTGAATGGTGTACCGGCAGATGAGCACTATTTTGGTCGTCAGTTGGCGTTCAACCTGTTGCCGCAGTTAGCGGATAGCCATGGCAGCGTGGAGAGTGAACGTCGTCTGGTGGATCAGGTGCGCAAAGTGCTGCAGGACGAAGGCTTGCCAATTGCCGTCAGCAGCGTGCAGGCACCAGTGTTTTACGGCAACACGCAGATTGTGCATGTCGAAAATTTACGTCCGCTGTCAGCAGAAGAAGCGCGAGATGAACTGGCGCGTGCTGATGACATCAACCTCAGTGAGGACGGTGAATATCCGACGCCCGTCAGCGATGCATCAGGCAATGATGCGCTGAGCATTGGCAATGTGCGTAATGATTACGGTCTCCCTGAGCTGCTGCAATTCTGGTCCGTGGCTGACAACGTTCGTTTCGGCGGCGCACTGATGGCGGTAAAAACCGCTGAGAAATTGGTGCAGGAGTACTTCTATTAATGTTGTCTGAAGAAACGACATTTAAGCTGGCGTTAGGCATTGAGTACGACGGCAGCCGTTACTACGGCTGGCAGCGACAGAACGAAGTGCGCAGCGTGCAGGAAAAGCTGGAAAAAGCGCTGTCGAAAGTGGCGAATCACCCGGTGGTGGTGTTCTGCGCCGGACGCACGGATGCCGGTGTGCACGGTACCGGGCAAGTGGTGCATTTCGAAACTACCTCGCAGCGCGCCGACAGCGCCTGGACACTGGGCGTCAATGCCAACCTGCCGGATGACATCGCGGTGCGTTGGGTGAAAGCGGTGCCGGATGAATTTCATGCCCGCTTCAGCGCCACCGCGCGTCGTTACCGCTATGTGATTTTCAATCAGCGGCTGCGACCGGCGATTCTTGGCAACGGCATCACCCATTTTTATCATCCGCTGGATGTCGAGAAAATGCAGCGTGCCGGTCAGTGTTTAATTGGCGAGAACGACTTCACCTCGTTCCGTGCGGTGCAGTGCCAGTCGCGCACGCCGTGGCGCAACGTGATGCACCTTAACGTCACACGTTACGGACCTTATGTGATTGTCGATATCAAAGCCAACGCGTTCGTGCACCACATGGTGCGCAATATTGTCGGCAGCCTGATGGAAATTGGCTGCGGCAACCAGCCGGAAAGCTGGATGGCTGAGTTGCTGGCGGCAAAAGATCGTACTCTGGCGGCAGCGACCGCTAAAGCCGAGGGGTTGTATTTGGTGGCGGTGGATTACCCATCTCACTTTGCGTTACCTCAGCCTGCGTTGGGACCGTTGTTCCTCGCAGATTAAATTAAATGAGTAAGGATGTTTGGGAGCCGGAACATTATGGAATTCATCCACTTTTTGATCGACTTTATTCTCCATATTGATGTGCATTTAGCCGAACTGGTGGCGCAGTACGGCGTCTGGATTTACGCCATTCTGTTCCTGATCCTGTTCTGCGAAACCGGCCTGGTAGTCACGCCTTTCCTGCCAGGGGATTCGTTACTGTTTGTTGCTGGCGCGCTGGCGGCACTGCCGGGTAACGATCTCAACGTGCATTTAATGGTCACGCTGCTGGTGATTGCTGCCATCCTCGGCGATGCGGTGAACTACACTATTGGTCGGTTGTTCGGTGAGAAGTTGTTCAGCAATCCGAACTCGAAAATTTTTCGTCGCAGCTATCTGGATAAGACCCACGCCTTCTACGATCGCCACGGTGGCAAAACCATTATACTTGCGCGCTTTGTACCAATCGTGCGAACCTTTGCCCCCTTTGTGGCGGGGATGGGACACATGTCTTATCGCCACTTTGCGCTCTTCAACGTGACGGGCGCACTGCTGTGGGTGCTGTTGTTCTCCTATGCCGGTTACCTGTTTGGTGATTTGCCGGTGGTACAGGAGAACCTAAAACTGCTGATTGTTGGCATCATTGTGGTCTCAGTTTTGCCAGGCGTGATTGAAGTATGGCGCCATCGCCGTCAGGCACGTCAGCAGAAGCCACAGTAAGGCTGTCACCAGATTTTTATCCACAGCGTGAACGGGTTGTGGTTTAATGAGCGACATTTACGGCCTGCTGAAGGTGATTTCAGCAGTCACAAGAAGACTGGACCAGGTCAGCATTAAACAGAAAGGTCATCAATGAGCTGGATTGAACGCATACTGAATAAAAGTACCACCACGCCAACGCGCAAAGCCAGTATCCCGGAAGGGGTCTGGACCAAATGCGATAGCTGTGGTCAGGTGCTGTACCGCGCCGAACTGGAGCGTAACCTCGAGGTCTGCCCGAAGTGCGACCACCACATGCGCATGCACGCCCGTGAGCGTCTGCACACCATGCTGGATGAAGGTTCTCTGGTTGAATTAGGCAGCGAGCTGGAACCGAAGGATCTGCTCAAGTTCCGCGATTCTAAGAAGTACAAAGATCGTCTGGTTGCCGCACAGAAAGACACCGGTGAGAAAGATGCTCTGATCGCCATGAAAGGCACCCTGCACGGTATGCCCGTGGTGGCGGTGGCTTTTGAGTTCTCCTTTATGGGCGGCTCAATGGGCTCTGTGGTTGGCGCGCGCTTTGTGCGTGGCGTTGAGCAGGCACTGGAAGATAACTGCCCGCTGATCTGCTTCTCTGCCAGTGGCGGTGCCCGTATGCAGGAAGCGTTACAGTCGCTGATGCAGATGGCAAAAACCAGCGCAGCGCTGGCGAAAATGCAGGAGCGCGGCTTGCCGTACATCTCCGTGCTGACCGACCCAACCATGGGCGGTGTGTCTGCCAGCTTCGCGATGCTGGGCGATTTGAACGTTGCTGAACCGAAAGCGCTGATTGGCTTTGCCGGTCCACGCGTTATCGAACAGACCGTGCGTGAGAAACTGCCACCGGGCTTCCAGCGCAGTGAGTTCCTGATCGAAAAAGGCGCGATCGACATGATCATCCGTCGTCCGGAAATGCGCTTTAAGCTGGCCAGCCTGCTGGCGAAAATGATGAACCTGCCAGCGCCGCTGCAGGATGGTGATCAGCCTTCTACGGCTGTGCCAGAGAGCAACGAGGCCTGACAGGCAACGAAAAGCGGTGGTTAAACGCTTTTCACCAATGAACCGTAAACACCCAGTCATTCGAGTTGCAGCAAGGCGGCAAACGAATGAAGCCCCGGCAGCTTACCCAGTAAGGGATCGGGGGTGATTGAGTGCAGCCCACGCCGCTGCGGCTTGAATGACGATGTGTAAGATGAGTAAACGGGACACATGGACACTCTGCAGCTTCCTCAAGCCACGTCGCCTTTGGCCACGTGGCTTCATTATCTTGAACACCTGCATTCACAGGCCATCGAATTGGGCCTGGATCGTATTCAACGCGTCGCCGCACGCCTTGATCTGCTAAAACCCGCTCCGTTTATCTTCACCGTTGCCGGTACCAATGGCAAAGGCACCACCTGCCGCACGCTGGAAACGCTTTTGATGGCCGCAGGCTATCGCGTGGGCGTGTATAGCTCGCCGCATCTGGTGCGCTACACCGAACGCGTGCGCGTGCAGGGCTCCGAGCTGGATGAAGCGCTGCACAGCGCCAGTTTCGCCAGTATTGAAGCTGGACGCGGTGACATTTCACTCACCTACTTTGAATTCGGCACCCTCTCTGCACTGAATCTGTTCCGTGAGGCCAATCTTGATGTGGTGATCCTCGAAGTGGGTCTTGGCGGACGTCTTGATGCCACCAATATCATCGATGCGGATGTTGCGGTGATCACCAGCATCGCGCTCGATCACACCGATTGGCTGGGGCCGGATCGCGAAAGCATTGGTCGCGAAAAAGCCGGCGTGTTCCGTGGTGGCAAACCTGCAGTCGTCGGTGAAGCCGATATGCCGCACACCATCGCCGAAGTCGCGGCGGAGAAGGGCGCGCAGCTGCTGCAAATCAACCGTGACTGGCAGTGGCAGAAGCAGGAAAATAGCTGGACGTTGCAGGATAGACACGGTGAACTGCGCGACCTGCCGTTGCCGCAGGTGCCGTTGCCCAATGCGGCGACCGCGATCACCGCGCTGCGCGCATCAGGACTCAATGTCAGCGAAGCGGTGATCCGCGAACATTTGCCCTTAGCGATTCTGCCTGGGCGCTTCCAGACGGTGAGTGAAAGCCCGCGCGTGATTCTCGATGTGGCGCATAATCCGCATGCGGCGCATTATCTGGCTTCACGTCTGGCGGAGTTGCCGAAAAGCGGTAAAGTGCATGCAGTGGTCGGCATGTTGCATGACAAGGACATCGCGGGGACGCTGGCCGCGCTGGCACCGCAGGTGGATCGCTGGTTCTGTGCACCGCTTGACGGTCCGCGTGGCGCCACCGCCGATGAGCTGATCGCCCACCTTGAAGGTGGCAATGCGTATGATAACGTCGATGCAGCATGGCAGGCCGCGCGTCAGCAAGCCGCGCCTGAGGATGTGATTCTGGTGTGTGGTTCTTTCCACACCGTTGCACAGGTTATGGAATCGATGTCAGCGGAGAATGGCAGTGGCAAGTAAGTTTCAAAATCGCTTAGTCGGTACCGTCATTTTGGTGGCGATTGGCGTCATCGTGCTGCCGGGGCTGCTCGACGGCAAGAAAAAGCATTACAAAGAAGAGTTCGCGGCGATTCCGCTGGTGCCAAAGCCGGACGATCAGCAGGATAGCGAAATGGTGCCGCCGGTGACGCAACCGCTCCCGGCGCAGCCGCCGGAAGGGGCGAGCACGGCGCAAACCCCGGATAACGGTAATGCCAGCAGCTCGGCCAGCAATGGCAATGCGCAACCGGTGCAGAACAGCGAGCCTACGCTGGTGACACCGCCGCCGGTGCATCAGCAGATGAAGCCGGTTGAGCAGCCGAAGCCAAAAGTGGTCGAGCAGCCCAAACCTAAGCCGGTTGAACAGCCGAAGCCAAAACCGGTCGAACAACCGAAGCCCAAAGTGGTAGAACAACCGAAACCGGTTGAGCAGCCAAAAGCGGTCGAAACACCGAAACAGAGTGAACCGGAAGCGGCTCCTGCGGGGCAGGCGTTTGTGGTTCAGCTGGGTGCGCTAAAGAACGCGGCCAAGGTCAGTGAGATTGTGGCGCAACTGCGTCTGTCAGGATATCGTGCCTTTACCGTGCCATCCACGCCGGTGCAGGGACAAATCACGCGCATTTATGTGGGGCCGGATGCCTCAAAAGCGAAGCTGCAGAGTTCGCTGAGTGAGCTACAAAGCATCTCCGGGCTCGGTGGCGTGGTGAAACCGTACGGCACGCGTTAATGCTGTGATAAGCCGCGCCGATAGCAGTAAAAGGCGCGGTATAGCACAAGCGGTTAAGCGAAAATGTTGTGGTAAAGCTGTTTTATATCAGTGAGTTAAATTGCTGATTTTACTCAGGGCGAGGAAAGTTTTTTTCATCGCCCTTTTTATGGATACAGAACCGGAAAACCCTACGCAAACGTTTTCTTTTTCTGTTAGAATGCGCCCCGAACTGGATGCAGGGGTGCATAAGCACTGGGTTGGAAGCGTTCATGATCTGGATTGATTACGTCATTATTGCGGTAGTTGGTTTTTCGGCTCTGGTCAGCCTGATTCGTGGGTTTGTCCGGGAAGCCTTATCTCTCGTTACCTGGGGATGTGCGTTTTTTGTCGCCAGTCATTACTACACCTACCTTGCAGTCTGGTTTACAGGTTTTGACGACGAACTGGTTCGCAACGGCATCGCGATAGCGGTGTTATTCGTTGCCACTCTGATTGTGGGTGCCATCGTGAACTATGTGATCGGCTCGCTGGTTGAAAAAACCGGCTTGTCGGGAACCGACAGGGTGTTGGGGGTCTGTTTCGGGGCGTTGCGTGGCGTGCTGATTGTTTCCGCTATGCTCTTCTTCCTCGATACATTCACCGGCTTTTCCAAAAGCCCGGACTGGCAACAGTCGCAACTCATTCCCCAGTTCAGTTACATCATCAGGTGGTTTTTCGATTACCTGAAAAGCACGTCCAGTTTTATACCCCGGTAACGCCACCGGGAGTGCGGCCAATGAGGAAATGACAACATGTGCGGTATTGTTGGTATCACCGGTTTTATGCCAGTAAACCAGTCGATCTATGACGCGTTAACGGTGCTGCAGCACCGCGGGCAAGATGCCGCCGGCATTTGTACCATCGATGCGCTTAACTGCTTCCGTCTGCGTAAAGCGAATGGCCTGGTGAGCGATGTCTTCGAAGCACGCCACATGCAGCGTTTGCAGGGTAATATCGGGATTGGCCATGTTCGCTATCCAACCGCGGGCAGTTCCAGCGCTTCTGAAGCGCAGCCTTTCTACGTAAACTCCCCGTATGGCATCACGCTGGCGCACAACGGCAACCTGACCAACGCGCACGAACTGCGTAAGCATCTGTTCGAAGTGGGTCGCCGTCACGTTAACACCACCTCTGATTCTGAAATCCTGCTGAACATCTTTGCGCAGGAGCTCGACCGTTTCCAGCATGACCCGTTGGAAGCTGACAACATTTTTGCTGCGGTAGCGGCAGTGCACCAACAGGTGCGCGGCGCTTACGCAGTGGTTTCGATGATTATTGGCCATGGTTTAGTTGCGTTCCGCGATCCAAACGGGATTCGCCCATTAGTGCTGGGTAAACGCGTGATTGCTGATGGTCGCACCGAATATATGGTAGCGTCTGAAAGCGTAGCACTGGATACTTTAGGCTTCGAGTTCATCCGCGATGTGGCGCCTGGTGAAGCGGTGTACATCACCGAGCAGGGACAACTCTCCACGCGCCAGTGTGCTGAGAATCCCAAAACCAACCCTTGCCTGTTCGAATACGTCTACTTTGCGCGTCCAGACTCCTTCCTTGATAAGGTGTCGGTCTACAGCGCACGTGTGCGTATGGGCACCAAACTCGGTCAGAAAATTGCCCGCGAATGGGAAGACCTGGATATCGATGTGGTGATTCCTATCCCGGAAACCTCCACTGATGCCGCGCTGGAAATCGCCCGTATTCTCGACAAGCCATATCGTCAGGGCTTCGTGAAAAACCGCTATGTGGGCCGCACCTTTATCATGCCAGGCCAGCATATGCGTCGTAGCGCGATTCGCCGCAAACTGAACGCCAACCGTGCTGAGTTCCGTGATAAGAACGTGCTGCTGGTTGACGATTCCATCGTGCGTGGCACCACGTCTGAGCAGATCATTGAAATGGCGCGCGAAGCCGGTGCAAAACGTGTTTACCTGGCGTCTGCCGCACCGGAAATTCGTTTCCCGAACGTCTACGGTATCGATATGCCGAGCGCTACCGAACTGATCGCGCATGGTCGTGAAGTGGAAGAAATTCGCCAGCTGATCAAAGCCGATGCGCTGATCTTCCAGGACCTCGATGATCTGATCGAAGCAGTACGTGAAGAGAACCCGGATATCGCACAGTTTGAGTGCTCGGTATTCAACGGCGTTTACGTCACCAAAGATGTCGACCAGCAGTACCTCGAGTATTTGCAGTCACTGCGTAATGACGATGCGAAAGCAATTCAGCGTCAGAACGAAGTGGAAGGTCTGGAGCTGCATAACGAAGGCTAACCGCCTCGTGGTGCTCATCTTTAACAGGGCGGGGGAGACTCCGCCCTGTTTGTTTTTGTATTTTTGCTCAGTGAGCGGCTATCATTGCCGCAATCTGAACGGGCAGGGCTGAATAATGAAACGACTGATCATTGGTATTTCCGGCGCCAGTGGCGCGATATACGGCGTGCGATTGTTGCAAGTGCTGCAACCTTTGGCCGATGTGGAAACCCATTTGGTGATCAGTCCGGCTGCGCGTCAGACGTTATCGCTGGAAACGGATTACAGCCTGCGTGATGTGCAAGCACTGGCTGATGTGGTGCATGACGTACGTGATATCGCTGCCAGCATCTCATCAGGTTCCTTCAAGACACTTGGCATGGTGATTTTACCCTGTTCAATGAAAACCCTTTCCGGCATCGTGCACAGCTACAGTGATAGTTTGCTGACGCGCGCCGCCGATGTGGTGCTGAAGGAGCAGCGTAAACTGGTCCTGTGCGTGCGCGAAACGCCGCTGCATCTTGGGCATTTACGCATGATGACCACGGCCGCGGAATTGGGCGCCCTGATCATGCCGCCGGTGCCCGCTTTTTATCACCGCCCACAAAAAATTGAAGATCTGGTCGATCAAACCGTCAATCGCGTCATTGATCAATTCGATATTGAGCTGCCGCAAGACCTGTTTACCCGTTGGCATGGCGCATAATGGTGCAATTTTGCACTAACTGTGTGCAATTTCGCGTGCCCGATCACTCTTCGTGCATCTTGTGCACCAAAAGTTAACAATGTCGCTTTTTCTTCCTCACGCCGCTGTTATATTTCCCTCACAAACTAAGTGCTTGCGCCCCTGAAGGGCGCGGTATTTAGTGCGCCTGAGCACGCTTTCGCCGTTTTGCATAACTGGCATGAAACCTGCAAATCATTCAGCGCAAACACACATCACGACCATATAACAATAAGCACTTCACTTGAGGGTTACCTATGAAAAAGCGAGTTCTGGCTCTTTCCCTGATGCTGGCCATGTCCAGCGCTGCGAGCGTGTTCGCTGCGGTACCAAAAACGCTGCGCATCGGGACAGACCCGACCTACCCGCCGTTTGAATCCAAGAATGCACAAGGCCAGTTAGTCGGCTTTGACATCGATCTGGCGAACGAAATCTGTAAGCGTATCGAGACCAAATGTACTTATGTGGAAAGTGATTTTGATGCACTGATCCCGTCGCTGAAAGCGAAGAAGATCGACGCTATCATCTCTTCTCTCTCCATCACCGAGAAACGTCAGGAAGAGATCGCCTTCTCTGAAAAACTTTACGCCGCCAATGCGCGTTTAGTGGCGAAGAAAGGTTCCAGCCTGCAACCGACCATCGAATCGCTGAAAGGTAAAAACATTGGTTTGCTGCAGGGTACCACTCAGGAAACCTACGCGAACGAAAACTGGCGTCCAAAAGGTGTCACCGTGACGCCATACGCCAACCAGGATCTGGTGTATCAGGATCTGGATGCAGGTCGTATCGATGCGGCTTTCCAGGATGAAGTGCAGGCGAGCGAGGGCTTCCTGAAACAGCCAGTGGGCAAAAACTATGCGTTTGCCGGTCCAGCGGTTAAAGATGACAAAATCTTTGGTGTCGGTACCGGTATGGGCTTGCGCAAAGACGATGCCGATCTGAAAGCAGCCATCGACAAAGCGTTCGATGCCATGCGTAAAGATGGCACTTACGACAAAATTGCGAAGAAGTACTTTGATTTCAACGTATACGGCGATTAATTGTCCTGTTTTCTGACCTTGATGATTGATTTGCAGCAGGGTTGGTCATAACTATTCACTCCGGGCGCTTACTTATGTAAACTCCCGGGGTTCATACGCTTGCCGCCATCTACCCTGTGATTCAAATCCTGGTCAGGACTGTCCGTTAGTTGGGCAGCGTTTGTTATTTTCCCTCACGACAGGATCGAACCCATGCTGTATGGCTATTCTGAAGTAATCCTAAAAGGCACCCTGGTGACCCTTGAGCTGGCACTCAGCTCCGTGGTGCTTGCCTTAGTGCTTGGTTTAATGGGCGCTGGCGCCAAACTCTCTCGCAGTCGCCTGCTGGTGATGATTGCTGAAGGCTACACCACCTTAATCCGCGGTGTACCTGATCTGGTTTTGATGTTGCTGATCTTCTACGGTCTGCAAATCGCTCTCAATACGGTCACTGATGCGCTGGGCATGGCGCAGTTTGATATCGATCCGATGGTGGCCGGTATCATCACACTTGGCTTCATCTATGGTGCCTATTTCACCGAAACCTTCCGGGGTGCTTTTCTCGCTGTGCCAAAAGGGCAGATTGAAGCGGCTACCGCTTTCGGTTTCACCGGTTCGCAAACTTTCCGTCGTATTTTGTTCCCGGCGATGATGCGTTTTGCGTTACCAGGTATTGGCAATAACTGGCAGGTGATTCTCAAAGCCACAGCGCTGGTGTCGCTGCTGGGGCTGGAAGACGTGGTGAAAGCCACGCAGCTGGCGGGTAAAAGTACCTGGCAGCCGTTCTACTTCGCGATCGTCGCGGGGGTGATTTATCTGGTGTTTACCACGCTGTCGAACGGCGTGCTGTGGTGGCTTGAACGCCGCTACACGGTGGGTGTGAAAAGGGCAGAGCTATGATCGATATTATTCAGGAGTATTGGAAACAGCTGCTCTGGACCGATGGTTACCGTTTTACCGGCGTCGCCATTACGTTGTGGTTGTTGATTCTTTCCGTGGTGATCGGTGGTTGTATGGCGGTGTTGCTGGCAATTGCGCGTGTATCGCCAAATCGTTATATCTCAACGCCCGTCTGGCTGTTCACCTATGTCTTCCGTGGTACGCCGCTGTATGTCCAGCTGCTGGTATTCTATTCCGGCATGTATACGCTGGAAGTGGTGAAAGGATCGGAGCTGCTGAATGCCTTCTTCCGCAGCGGCCTGAACTGTACGCTGCTGGCCTTTACGCTGAACACCTGCGCTTACACCACCGAAATTTTTGCCGGGGCCATTCGCGCGGTTCCCCATGGCGAAATTGAAGCGGCACGCGCTTACGGTTTCTCCCCGTTTAAAATGTATCGCTGCATCATACTACCGTCGGCGCTGCGTACCGCGCTGCCAGCCTACAGTAATGAAGTGATCCTAATGCTGCACTCCACCGCGCTGGCATTTACCGCCACGGTGCCGGATCTGCTGAAAATTGCGCGTGATATCAACTCGGCGACCTACCAGCCGTTTACCGCGTTTGGCATCGCTGCGGTGCTGTATCTGATTATCTCTTACGTGCTGATTAGCCTGTTCCGCAAGGCGGAACGCCGCTTCCTGGCGCACGTGAAACCTTCTTCATCGCATTGAGTATCACTATGGCTGACAACAAATTAAGCGTTACCGAACTGCACAAGCGTTACGGTGAACATGAAGTTTTGAAAGGCGTATCACTGCAGGCGAACGCCGGCGATGTGATCAGCATCATTGGCTCGTCCGGTTCCGGGAAAAGTACCTTCTTACGCTGCATTAACTTCCTCGAAAAGCCGAGCGAAGGCACCATTTCGGTTAACAACGAGCAAATCAATCTGGTGCGCGATACCGATGGACAGCTGAAAGTGTCCAACAAAGAGCAGCTGCGTTCACTGCGCACTCGTCTGACCATGGTGTTCCAGCACTTTAATTTGTGGAGCCATATGACGGTGCTGGATAACGTCACCGAAGCGCCAATCCAGGTGCTGGGGCTGAGCAAAGCCGAAGCGCGTGAGCGTGCGATTAAATATCTGGATAAAGTCGGCATTGATGAGCGTGCGCGTGCTAAATATCCGGTGCATCTTTCGGGCGGTCAGCAGCAGCGTGTGTCCATTGCCCGCGCCCTGGCGATGGAGCCGGAAGTGCTGTTATTTGATGAACCGACTTCTGCGCTGGATCCCGAGTTAGTCGGCGAAGTGCTGCGCATCATGCAGAAACTGGCTGAAGAGGGTAAAACCATGGTGGTGGTGACGCATGAGATGGAGTTTGCTCGTCATGTTTCCAATCACGTGATTTTCCTGCATCAGGGCAAGATTGAAGAGCAGGGCTCGCCAGATGAGCTTTTCGGCAACCCGAAAAGCCCACGTTTGCAGCAGTTCCTGTCGGGATCGCTGAAGTAAATTTTGCACGATGGTTAAGGCGATGGAAGCGGGGGCAGAGGAGCAAAGCATCCCGCGCCAGGGATGGCGCGGGCTGAGGCCCAGGGATGGTTTATGCCGTCTTTACGATCTGCCCCCGCTTCCTGAGCAGGCGCTGAAAACTCACTCTCGCAGTAACCTCAGCGCCGTATCTTCATCGGTTACCAGTCCCGATACCCAGCCGCCCTGCAAGGCAGCCCGAATCGCCGGGTACTTACGCTCGCTGCCGGAAAAACCAATAATCTTGCGCGTTGTCTGGCTCTCCAGCAATACGCTGGTCAGTAGCTCATCGGTTTCGCCCCACACGCGCTCACCTTGCTGATTGAAAAAGTGACCGAGCATTTCGCCCACCACGCCGCGTGCATTCAGTGCCTCAACCTGTGCATCGGTGATAAATCCTTCGGCATTTAACGGACAACCCGGCATCACTTCCCCAATCCCCACAAAAGCCACGTCCGCCTGCAATGCGCGATCGGTGACGCGCTGATACACCTGATGCTGCACCCACATCGCTTTATCCTGTGGTGTGTCGGCGTACAGCGGCGCAGGAATGAAGAAATATTTGCCCTGCATCTTTTCGGCCATTTTCAACGGCACATCGTAGCGTGTACCGGAATCATCGCGTGCAATCGCCCCAATCATCGAAACGCACTGATGCTGCGGACGATCCACCCACGGCAATGCATCGATCATTGAGCGTAGAGTCTTGCCCGAACCAATGCCAAACACCTGCGGCGTTTCCTCATTGATGAACTGTGACATCACCGCCGCGCCTTCCACCGCCAGCATTTGTTGAATAGCGTCATCATTCAGATTGGCCGACGGCACCACGCGGCACAGATCCAGACCAAACTTCTCCTGCACCTCGCGCGCCAGTTGCAAACAGTGCGTGACGGGATGATCGATTTTCACGCTCACCATGCCCATCTCGCGTGCGCTGGAGACCAGGCGCTGCGCCACCTGACGTGATAATCCCAATGCCTGCGCAATCTCTTGCTGCGTGACGCCTGCAACGTAGTACATCCACGCGGCACGTGCGGCCAGCTCCTGCTTTTTCTCTTCTCTGCTCATCACGCTGTTCCGTCAAAACTGATGCGACATCTTAGCGCGTGTTTTACGAAAAGCACTAACTGAGCAAAAGCCCTAAAAAAGAGCAAATGTATTATTTGTGATAAGGCTCGCAGAACGATCCTCACCACGCACACTATGCTACCTGTCATCGGGCAAATGCCCTGTCTTGTGGCAAATGTTTAATTGAGGCGATTATGACCAATCAATCAGTGTGGATGCACATCGGCGCGGGATCTTTCCATCGGGCACATCAGGCGTGGTATCTGCATAAACTGCGCGAGCAGGGTGACGAAAGCTGGAGCATCGCGCTCGGCAATATTCGCAATGACGCGGTGCCGTTGCTCAATCAGCTCGCGGCGCAGAATGGCGAATATGTGCTGGAAACCGTGACGCCAGAAGGTGAGCGTGATTACGAAACCATCACCTCGCTGCGCAAAATCTTGCCGTGGGACAGTGAAATTAGCGCGCTGGTTGAGCAGGGGGCCAATCCGCAAACCCGTGTAATTGGCTTTACCGTGACTGAAGCGGGCTACTACCTGACACCTGAATTTAAATTGGATCTCAATCAGGCAGACGTGAAGGCCGATCTGGGTGGCGACTTCCGCACTATTTATGGCGCACTCAGCCGCATCCTGACAGCGCGTGTTGCACAAGGTGGCACGCCGGTCACACTGCTGAACTGTGACAACCTGCGCCATAACGGCGAGCGTTTCCGTGAGGGGTTCCTCGCCTTCCTTGCCGCCAAAGGCGATACCGCGCTGGCAGATTGGGTGCGCACGCAGACCACTTCACCGAATACCATGGTCGATCGCATCACACCGCGCCCTACGCCGGATGTGGCGGAGCGCGTGCAAGCCGCAACCGGCAAACAGGATGGGGCAGCGGTGATGGCAGAGTCCTTTATTCAGTGGGTGATTGAAGATGACTTTATTGCCGAGCGTCCGGCGCTGGAAAAGGTCGGCGTTGAGCTGGTGGAATCGGTGCTGCCGTGGGAAGAGGCGAAAATCCGCATCCTCAATGCGACACATGCCGCGATTGCCTGGGCGGGCACGCTGATTGGCTTGAACTATATCGATGACAGCACACGTCATCCGGCGATTTATCAACTGGCGCACGACTACGTCACTCAGGATGTTATTCCCTCTCTGTCGCCCAGCCCGCTTGATTTAGCCGATTACCGCGACGTGGTGCTGGCCCGCTTTAGCAACCCATACATCAAAGACACCAACCAGCGCGTGGGTGCTGATGGCCTGTCCAAAATTCCCGGCATGGTGACGCCAACCCTGCAACAGTGCTACCAGCGCGGTGCGCAGCCCAGTGCAACAGCGGTGATTCCGGCACTGTTCTTCCTGTTCATGCAGCGCTGGGCCAATGACGATCTGCCTTACACCTATCAGGATGGTGCGCTGCAAGCCGATGCGCTGCGCAAACAATTCGGCAGCGCCGACCCATTAAAATCCTTCCTGAGTGACAGCGCGCTGTTTGCGGAACTGGCCAACGATAAGGCGTTTCACGCGCTGGTGACCCGTCGTGTTGAGAGTTTGCAGCAGTGGCTGAAACAGCCAGAACTGGCGGCGGTGTAATCATGTATCTCGGCATCGATATCGGCACCTCAGAACTTAAAGCGCTGATCGTTAATACACACGGCGAGATTGTGGCGTCTCAGCACGCCACGCTGGCTGTGCAGCGCCCACATCCCCACTGGGCAGAACAGGATCCCGAACGCTGGTGGCAAGCCTGCACTGAAGTGCTGGCGGGATTACGTCATCAATCCCCTGATGCGTGGGCCGCGATCCGTGCCATCGGCTTATCCGGTCAGATGCATGGCGCTGTGCTGCTGGATGCGGACGACAAGGTGTTGCGTCCATGCATCTTGTGGAACGACACGCGCAGTGCGCCGCAGTGTGATGTGCTGCGTAAATGCTATCCGCAGATGATGGCGATCAGCGGCAACATGATCATGCCCGGCTTCACCGCGCCGAAACTGCGCTGGGTGGCAGAGCATGAGCCAGCAATCTTCAGCCGCATCGATAAGGTCCTGCTGCCAAAAGATTACCTGCGCTGGCGTCTTACCGGGCGCTTTGTCAGTGAACCTTCCGATGCTGCCGGCACGTTGTGGCTGGATGTGGCGAAGCGTGATTGGTCTGATGAACTGCTGGGAATAACGGGCCTGACGCGCGCGCAGATGCCTGAGCTGGTAGAAGGCAGCGCGGTGAGTGGCCACTTGCAAGCGGCACTCGCGAGCGAGTGGGGCTTATCCACTTCGGTGACGGTGGCCGGTGGTGGTGGTGACAATGCCGCTTCAGCGGTCGGTGTGGGTGCGGTCAATCCCGGTGATGCCTTTATCTCATTGGGCACGTCCGGCGTGATCTTCGTGGTGAACGATCGCTTACAGGCCGATCCTCAATCTGGGGTGCATGCCTTCTGCCATGCGTTACCGGGCCGCTGGCATCAGATGAGTGTGATGCTCAGCGCCGCCAGTTGTCTGCGCTGGCTGTGCAATCTGCTGTCGGTAAGCGAAAGCCAACTGATGGAGGAGATGGCACAGCTCAGTGATGAACAACTGCGCCGCGCACCGGTTTTCCTGCCTTATCTGTCAGGCGAGCGCACACCGCATAACGATCCTGACGCCTCCGGTTCTTTCTTCAATCTACGCCACGAAACGCCGCGTGCCTTGCTGGGCTATGCGGTGATCGAAGGTGTGGCATTTGGGCTGGCGGATGGGTTAGCCGTGCTCGGTGACGCTCAGCATCACATTCAGCAATGCAGCCTGACCGGCGGTGGTGCGCGTAGCACGCTGTGGGCACAGCTGATTGCCGATGTGCTGCAACTGCCTATCGTCACCCACCCGGCCAGCGCATCCGGTGCACTGGGCGCCGCGCGTTTAGCGTGGCTGGCGGATGGCGGTCTTGAGCATGAGGTGTGTCTGAAACCGGCGATACAGGCGCGCTACCAACCGGACGTGACGCGCGGTGCGGTGCTGCAACAGCGGCTGCGTCTGTTCCGCGAACTCTACATCCAACAACAACAGGTACGCAGCTTGCTGCCTGCATAACGGCTTACCAAACAGAAGGTGATGGTGATGCAATCGAACGAATACTGGTTTGGCTTACCGAAAAAGATGTTCTGGGGCTTCCTCGCTATCGCGATTTTCATGGCGGGTGATGGCTTTGAAATGGCGTTTCTGTCTCGCCATATCACCGACATGGGATTTACACCTGCGCAATCTGCGGTGGTGTTTACTTTCTATGGTTTAGCGGCGGCGCTGGCGGCCTGGGCGTCGGGCGTGGTGGCTGAGCTGATCACCCCGCAGCGCGCGATGATGATTGGCTTTTTGCTGTGGATCGTGATGCATGCGCTGTTTATGTCGCTGGGGCTTGGCCTGCGCAATTATCCGCTGATGGTGCTGTTCTACGGCATCCGTGGGTTGGCTTATCCGCTGTTTATCTACTCGTTCATGATGATGCTGGTGCAGGTCTTACCACGTGAGAAACTGGCGGCAGCAACCGGCTGGTTCTGGGCAATGTATTCCGTCGGCATCGGCGTGGTCGGCAGCTACCTGCCAAGTCTGATCATCCCGATGCTGGGGGAAACCGGGACGTTGTGGCTGGCGATCGTCTGGGTGGCCTGTGGTGGGATTCTGGCGTACTTCAGCCTGCGCAATGTGCCGGTGGATCGCTCGCGGGTGAATTTGCCGATGCGTGACAAAATGACCGAGATGTCGCGGGCCGTGACCATCCTGTTCACCAATCAGCACGTATTTTATGCCTGCCTGATTCGCATCATCAACACGCTATCGCTGTTTGGTTTTGCCATCATCATGCCACTGCTGTTTGTCGATCGTCTCGGCTTCACCATCTCTGAATGGCTGCAGATCTGGGCGGTGTTCTTCTTCGTCACCATCTTCACCAACATCTTCTGGGGCATCACCGGTGAGAAGCTAGGCTGGATCCGTCAGGTACGCTGGTTCGGTTGTTTAGGAATGGCGATTTCCAGCCTGATGTTTTATTACCTGCCGCTGTATGCCGGTCACAACTTCTGGGTGGCGCTGATTCCGGCAGTGATGCTGGGGATCTTTGTGGCGGCGTTTGTGCCGATGACGGCGGTGTTCCCGACGCTGGAACCGCATCACAAAGGTGCCGCCGTCTCGATCTACAACTTGTCGGCGGGCCTGAGCAATTTCGTGGCACCAGCCATCGCTTCAGTGATGTTGCCGTTCTTTGATATTGTCGGGGTGGTATGGGCTTACACCGTGCTGTATGTGTTTGCGGGCGTGCTGACCTTTATCATTCGCGTGCCGCAGCCGGGGCATACCCGAGAGGAGAGGGCGGTGAAATCGCGCGTCGCGGAGCAGCGTAGCTAATGGAAAAACGGCGGCTCAGGGCCGCCGTCTGTTTATCAGACCACATCCTGCAGCGCTTCCTGCAAATCATACCAACGGAAACCAAAACCCGACTCCTCCAGCCGTTTCGGTAACACGTGTTGTCCACCGAGCACCAATACCGCGGATTCACCCATCATCAATTTAATCGCACTGGCAGGCGTGCGCATAAACGCCGGTCGATGCATCACGTGGCCAAGGGTGGCGGCGAACTGCTCATTGCGTACCGCATAAGGCGCGACCATGTTGAAAGGTCCACTCAGGTTGTTATTGTCGATAAGCCAGATGATCGCGTTAACCAGATCGTCAATGTGAATCCACGGCAGATACTGCTTACCACTGCCAATTGGACCGCCGACGCCCAGTTTGAACGGCAGCTTCATTTTTGCCAGCGCGCCGCCTTCCTCTGCCAACACTACGCCAGTACGTAATAAGCAAACGCGGGTGCGATCGCTCTGTGCATTAAGCGCCAGCTGTTCCCAACGTGCACACAGGGCATGAGTGAACTCATCGTGACCGGGATCGTCTTCCGTTAATACCAGATCGCCGGTATCACCATAAAAGCCGGTCGCGGATCCGGAAATTAAAAAATGCGGTGGGTTGCTGCTGGCGTGGATCAGCGAAACGATTTGCTCGGTGATCTGCCAGCGACTTTCACACAGCCGCTGTTTCTGTTGTTCGGTCCAGCGTTTATCGGCGATCGGCTCGCCCGCCAGATTAATCACGCCATCAATACCGTCGAGATCGGTTTGCTGATTGATACCGGACCATAGCGAAACGCGAGGATCCAGTTTGTCCCGTGCCGCCGCGACATCTCGGGTGACGACGTTCACCTGATGTCCGAGCAACAGCAGACGTGGTATCAAATGGCGGCCTATCAAACCTGTGCCACCGGTAATAAGCAGGTGCATGCTGAGCCTCCTTGTAATTTATTTTCTGCTCAGACTGATCATAGAAGAGAAGCGCACGGATAGCGTGACAGCGCTTACGCTAATGAAGAAAAAGGGAAAGTTTGTGTTGGTCTTAAGGTCAAAGATCCGACCAGCACACCATTGCCTAAACAAATAAAAATCGGTAAATAGAAAGCACACCTGATGCTTATTGAGGCAGCCGATGAACTATCCATCCATCACCTTGTGGTCCGATGCATCCTTTTTCAGCCCTTACGCTATGTCTGTCTACGTTGCACTCACCGAGAAAGGCATTCCTTTCACCCTAAAGCGCGTGGACCTGGCGCAAAACGCTCAGCTTGAAGATGACTATCGCGCGCTGTCGCTCACCTGTCGCGTGCCTACGCTGCAAATTGATGATCTGGTGCTCAATGAATCTTCAGCGATTGCTGAATACCTTGAAGAGCGTTTTCCGGCCCCTGAATTTGAGCGTCTCTATCCACGCGATCGTGAAAAGCGTGCGCATGCGCGTGAAGTGCAGGCGTGGTTGCGCAGTGATTTAATGGCGCTGCGTGCTGAGCGTCCGACGGAAGTGCTGTTTGCCGGCGAGCGCTTTGCGCCATTAACTCCGGCTGGTGAGCAGGCGGCAAGCAAGTTGATTGCGGCGGTTCAGCGCCTGCTACCGGATGGACAACAAAACCTGTTTGGTGAATGGTCGATTGCCGACACCGATTTGGCGGTGATGATTAACCGCCTGGCACTGCATGGCGACACGTTACCGGTGAAATTGCAGCATTACGCCGAGTTTCAGTGGCAACGCGCGTCAGTGCAATTGTGGCTGGCCGAATCGGGCAAATCACGCTAAGCACGAAGAGCCTTGCGGAGGCGAAAAGAACGCTTTACCTTACCGCTCATTCTAATAAAGCATCGCAAACAGGCGCGTGCTGGGCACGCCGAAAACAGAAAAGGGTTACGGATGGTGGATCAAACGGCAGATAGCGGTATCGAGTGGGTTGATATCGTTAGTGAAGAGAACGAAGTCATTGCGCAGGCCAGCCGTGCGCAGATGCGCGCGCAGAATTTGCGTCATCGTGCGACCTACATCGTGGTGCATGATGGCATGGGCAAAATTCTGGTGCAGCGTCGCACTGAAATCAAAGACTTCATGCCGGGTATGCTCGATGCGACCGCCGGTGGCGTGGTGCAGAGTGGTGAGGACCTGCTGGAATCTGCACGCCGTGAAGCGGAAGAAGAATTAGGGATCGCCGCAGTGCCGTTTGCCGAGCATGGTAAATTCTACTTCGAAGATGAGCACTGCCGCGTCTGGGGCGGATTGTTTAGCTGTGTGTCACATGGCCCATTCGCCATGCAGGAAGAAGAAGTCGACGAAGTGTTCTGGATGACGCCAGAAGAGATCACTGCACGCTGCGATGAATTTACCGACGACTCGCTCAAAGCCGTATCACTGTGGCTGAGCCGCAACAGCGATGCCGCGCGTCGCAAGCAGAGCAGCGAATCCTGATTCCCGCGACGTTCGAACAAGGCGCCCAACGGCGCCTTTGTTGTTTCTAATGCTCACGTAAAATGTCTTTGAGCAGTTGCAGGGCCTTATCAAACTGTGGCTGCGGAATCGTCAGCGGATAAAGAAAACGGATCACATTACTGTGTACGCCACAGGTCAGTAAAATCAGCCCTTGTGCCAGCGCCTGTAACTGAATCGCTTTGGTGATTTCTGCTGATGGTCGGCCTGCGTCATCCTGAAACTCTGCCGCAACCATTGAGCCGTAACCGCGCACCTCAGCAAGGGATGCGCATCCTGCACTCCGCAAAGTGGCACTGAGCTGTTCGCCCAATTGATTAGCGCGTGCGCACAGCTGTTCTTCATCAATAATATCCAGCACGGCATGCGCGGCGGCTATCGCGGGCGGGCTGCCCGCATAAGTGCCACCTAAACCACCCGGCTCAGGGGCATCCATCACTTCGGCACGCCCGGATACGGCCGATAACGGAAACCCGCCCGCCAGACTTTTTGCCATGGTGATCAAATCTGGCTGCACATCGTAATACTCAGTGGCGAACAGCTTGCCGGTGCGTGCAAAACCGCTCTGAATCTCATCGGCGATTAACAAAATGCCGTGACGATCGCATAAGGCACGTAACGCAGATACAAACGCTGGTGGCGCAATATAAAAACCGCCTTCGCCCTGCACGGGTTCGAAAATGATCGCCGCCACCTGCTGTGGGCTGATATCACTGCGGAAAATCGCTTCCAGACTCTCTAATGCCTGATGCACGCTCACGTTGTGCAGCGCATTAGGATACAGGGCGTGAAATACCGAACCGGCAAACGGCCCAAAGCCGGTTTTGTAAGGCACGACTTTGCCCGTCAGTGACATCGTCATATGGGTGCGCCCGTGGAATGCGCCTGTGAACGCAATAATGCCGGGACGCCCGGTCGCCGCGCGGGCAATCTTCACCGCATTCTCTACCGCTTCTGCACCGCTGGAAAAGAAGGAGGTTTTCACCTCGCCGCTAATGGGCACGCGCTGGTTAAGCCGCTCAGCGAGATGAATATAATTCTCGTAAGGGATGACCTGAAACGGGGTATGGGTAAAGCAATCCAGCTGCTGCTGCACGGCCGCCATCACTTTCGGATGACGATGCCCGGTATTCAGCACCGCGATGCCTGCCGCGAAGTCAATGTATTCACGCCCATTCTGATCCCAAACTGTGGCATTTTCCGCCTTCACCGCATAAAAATCACACATCACACCCACACCGCGCGGCGTGGCCTTCAATCGACGACGGTGCACATCACTGTTGCTCATCATTCACCTCGCAATTCACGGGAGCCTGAGATCAGTGTGAGCGGCGGGGTGTTTTTTCGCCAGTGAACCACTGCGTGAAAGTCGCCACGTTACATTCGCCCTGAATGCGGAGGTGTGTACCCCAAAAGCGATGAACATGTTTGAAGGACAGGGAAGGAGAGTATTAACACAAACGTACGGCATAGCCTTTCACGACAAAAAGTAAGAATGTAGAGGTTTTCACCCCAAAAGCGATGATGAAGTTTGAAGGGCAGGGAAGAAGAGTATTAACAGAAACGTACGACATAGCCTTTCATGACATACAGTCAGAATGCTGAGGTGTGCACCCCAAAAGCGATGATCAAGTTTGAAAGACAGGGAAGGCCAGTGCGAAGAGCGAAGCGTCCGCGCCATGGATGGCGCGGCCGATCTGCAGGGATGCGTTAATCCTTCGCGATCGGACTGGCCTTCCCTGTCGTTTGCACCGAGCATTCAGCGACAACTGCACCCAGCCCACAGCAACACCCAGCCTTCACCACCCACCAATCTTAAAGCAAAAAAAAGAGCACAAGGTTTAACCCTCATGCTCCTTACGTTCAGCAGAAAGAAAAAGGAATTAACCTTCCGCCTGCTGTGACTGAATCGCGGTCAGTGCGATGGTATAAACAATGTCATCCACCAATGCGCCACGTGACAGATCGTTCACTGGCTTGCGCATACCCTGCAGCATCGGCCCGATGGAAATCAGGTCGGCCGAACGCTGAACCGCTTTGTAAGTGGTGTTACCGGTGTTCAGATCCGGGAAGATAAACACGGTCGCACGGCCTGCAACGGCAGAGTTTGGTGCTTTCGACTTCGCCACATCTTCCATAATCGCAGCGTCATACTGCAACGGACCATCGATCACCAGATCAGGACGTTTCTCCTGCGCGATACGCGTCGCTTCGCGTACCTTCTCAACGTCGCTACCCGCACCGGAGTTACCGGTTGAGTAGGAAATCATCGCCACGCGTGGATCGATACCAAAGGCTTTGGCGGAATCCGCAGACTGAATCGCGATCTCTGCCAGCTGTTCTGGATTCGGATCCGGGTTAATCGCGCAGTCACCGTACACCAGCACCTGCTCAGGCAGCAGCATAAAGAACACGGAAGACACCAGTGAACTGTTTGGCGCGGTCTTGATCAACTGCAACGGCGGACGAATGGTATTGGCGGTGGTATGAACAGCACCTGACACCAAACCGTCCACTTCACCGCGCTCCAGCATCATGGTGCCGAGCATCACGTTATCTTCCAGCTGCTCCTGCGCGACCACTTCGGTCATGCCCTTGCTCTTACGCAGCTCAACCAAACGTGGCACATAATTTTCGCGCACCACTTCTGGATCGACAATCTCAATACCTTCACCCAACACCACACCCTGAGCGGCAGCGACACGCTGGATCTCATCCGGATTACCCAACAGCACGCATGACGCAATGCCACGCTCGGCACAAATCGCCGCCGCTTTCACGGTACGCGGCTCGTCGCCTTCTGGCAGCACGATACGCTTGCCCGCTTTACGTGCCAGCTCGGTCAACTGATAACGGAAGGCTGGTGGAGACAGACGACGGCTACGTTCGGAAGTCGCAGTGAGTGATTCCACCCAATCGGCATCGATAAAGCTGGCCACATACTCCTGCACCTTCTCAATGCGCTGGGTATCATCTGCAGGCACTTCCAGATTAAAGCTCTGCAGGCTCAGTGAGGTCTGCCAGGTATTGGTTTTCACCATAAACACCGGCAGGCCCGTCTGGAAGGCACGTTCACACAGACGCGCAATCGGTGCTTCAATCTGATAACCACCGGTCAGCAACACGGCACCGATCTCAATACCGTTCATGGCGGCGAGACAAGCTGCAACCAGCACGTCTGGACGATCGGCCGATGTCACCAGCAGTGAACCCGGACGGAAGTGCTCCAGCATATGCGGAATGCTACGTGCGCAGAACGTCACCGATTTCACGCGGCGTGTCTGGATCTCACCTTCGTTAATGATCTCTGCATTCAGATGGCGGCACATATCGATGGCACGCGTCGCGATCAGATCGAAACTCCAGGGTACACAGCCCAGAATCGGCAATGGGCTGTTAGCAAACAGCTGCTTAGGATCGATATTGGCAATATTTGCTTTCGTCGAGTCATCGAAAATTTCAGACAGGTCAGGGCGCGTACGACCCTGCTCATCCACTGGCGCATTCAGTTTATTAATGATCACGCCGGTGATGTTTTTGTTCTTACTGCCGCCAAAGCTGCTTTGCGTTAATTCAATGCGCTCTTTCAACTGCGCAGGCGAATCATTGCCCAGCGCCGTCACGAACACGATTTCCGCATTCAGGGTTTTTGCGATTTCATAGTTCAGTGAAGAGGCAAACTGATGCTTACGGGTTGGCACCAGCCCTTCCACCAACACCACTTCCGCGTCTTGCGCATTCGCGTGGTAGTTAGCAATGATCTCTTCCATCAACACGTCTTGCTGGTTCGAACCCAACAGTGACTCAACGCGTGACATCTGCAGCGGTTCAGCGGCAGGGATCGCGGAGTTCTTACGAATGATGGTGGTGGTCTGATCTGGCGCATCGCCGCCCGCACGTGGCTGGGCAATCGGCTTGAACACGCTCAGGCGAACGCCTTTGCGCTCCATGGCACGAATCACGCCGAGGCTGACGCTGGTCAGGCCGACGCTGGTGCCGGTAGGGATGAGCATGATTGTACGTGACACTATAAAAACCTCTCAGGTGTTGCAGACTAGCCAAAACAACTCCGTCAGCCTGAGCTGACGGAGAGAAGTGTATTTAGGCGGTCAGACGCGCGGCGTCCTGGGCGATGACCAACTCTTCGTTGGTTGGGATCACCACGGCCGGGCGGGTGCCCTCTTTGTTGATAAAACCAGACTTACCAAAGCGGGCAGCAAGGTTACGCTCGTGATCCACTTCGAAGCCCAGCAATGCGAGTTTTGCCAATGACAGCTCACGCACCATCGCCGCGTTCTCACCGATACCACCGGTGAACACCACGGCATCCAGACGACCTTCCATCAACGCGGTATAGCTGCCGATGTACTTCGCCAGACGGTGGCAGAACACGTCCATCGCACGCTTAGCATCTTCTTTAGTCGCGTAGTTGTCTTCAACATAGCGGCAGTCACTGGTGACTTCGGTCAGACCCAGCAGACCAGACTCTTTGGTCAGCAGCTTGTTGATCGCATCCACGCTCATACCCAGCGTGTCATGCAGGAAGAACACGATCGCCGGGTCGATATCACCACTGCGGGTGCCCATGACCAGACCTTCCAGCGGCGTCAGACCCATGGAAGTATCGACGCACTGACCGTTGCGGATAGCAGAAACTGAACCGCCGTTGCCGAGGTGGCAGGTGATGATGTTCAGTTCGTTGACTGGCTTGTTCAGCATTTTGGCGGCTTCCTGCGTCACATAGTAGTGGCTGGTGCCGTGTGCGCCATAGCGACGAACGCCGTGCTCTTTGTACAGTTTGTACGGCAGAGCATAAAGATAAGACTCTTCCGGCATAGTCTGATGGAATGCCGTATCAAAAACCGCCACATTCTTATCTGACAGGTGCGGGAAATTCTTCAACGCTTCGTCGATGCCGATCAGATGTGCCGGATTGTGCAGCGGGGCAAAAGAGGAAGCATCTTTAATACCCTGAATCACTGATTCATCGATGATGACCGATTTAGTCAGCTGTTCGCCGCCGTGTACGATACGATGGCCGATTGCAGCGATTTGTGCCGAAAGCTCTGGTTTTTGTGCCAGAATAGTTTTAACAATGAAGTTCAGCGCTTCACTGTGCGCTGCACCTGCGCCGAGAGGCGCTTCTTGTTTGCTGCCTTCCAGTTTCCATTTGATACGCGCTTCAGGTAAATGGAAACACTCCGCCAGACCTGACAGATATTCGTCACCGGTGGCTGGATTGAGGATGGCAAACTTAAGTGAAGAGCTGCCGCAGTTCAGAACCAGTACTAACTTCGTTGACATGGAAGTACCTATTGATTAAAGAGTGGCTAAAAATAACGCAATCAGACTAACAGCGTAGCCCATGAATGCTGGTAGATTAATGATTAACATCATGCGGTAGTCAAAAAGAGACCGACATGCAAAAAAATTTCGGTAATTTTACGCAGATTTTTGAAATCTGCTTAGCGAAACATGGCTCTAAACCGCTCTTTTATTGAGCTGAAGCTTCCGGTAATGTTGCTAAAACGGCGTCAGAATACCCACTGTCACCCGCAAAGACAAAATCTTTTGAAGGATGTCACGTAAAGTTGTGTAGTTATCATTTTATTTTAATCGTTGCAGAATTAGTTGAGGTCTATCATGGCGAATGACACAAGCAATCCCGGCTGGTTTGGTTTATTCCAGAACGGTCAGCGTTACATGAAGACCTGGCCAGCCGACAAACGACTGGCACCGATGTTCCCTGAAAACCGCGTGATGACGGCAACGCGTTTTGCCATCCGCTTTATGCCCCCGCTGGCGATATTTACCCTGACGTGGCAAATCGCCATGGGCGGGCAGTTGGGACCGGCGATTGCCACCGCACTGTTTGCCTGCAGTCTGCCGATGCAGGGATTGTGGTGGCTGGGTAAACGCTCCATCACGCCACTGCCGCCGACTTTACTGCACTGGTTCCACGAAGTACGCGCAAAACTGGAAGAAGCGGGACAAGCGATTGCCCCCGTTGATGGTAAACCGACTTACCAGGCGCTGGCCGATGTGCTGAAGCGCGCCTTTAAACAACTCGATCGTACCTTCCTCGACGATCTTTGATCGATCATCCCTTTTTACTGCCAGAGAATGTGTGCAGTAACCGGGTTTAAATCAAAGAAAAGTGATGCGGGCAAACACGCATCGCTTTCCTTGTGTAATCATTTATCCATTGTTTAAATCTTAAGCGGCCGTGATGGCCCGGGAGCGAACCGTGGAAATGACCCATGCACAACGACTGATCCTCTCCAATCAATACAAAATGATGGCGATGCTTGAGCCGGAAAATGCGGAGCGCTATCGCAGCTACCAGACCATCATCGAACGGGGCTACGGCCTGCAACTGCGCGAACTCGACAAAGAGTTTGGCGAGCTCACGGAAGCCACCTGCCGCCAGCTCATCGATATTATGGAAATGCACCATGCGCTGCATGTCTCCTGGTCGAATCTGAAAGAAGCCAGTACTATCGAAGAGCGCCGTCTGGCATTTCTCGGTTTTGACGCGGCCACCGAAGCACGCTATCTCGGCTATGTGCGCTTCATGGTGAACGTTGAAGGGCGCTATACCCAGTTTGATTCCGGTACGCATGGCTTCAATGCCCAGACGCCGATGTGGGAAAAATACCAACGCATGCTGGCGGTGTGGCACACTTGTCCGCGTCAGTATCATCTTAGCGCGAACGAAATCGCGCAGATTCTCAATGCCTGAATAAGGAGCGACGCGTGAAGTACAGGGGTTTTCTGTTTGATTTGGACGGTACGTTGGTGGATTCATTGCCTGCGGTGATCCGCGCATGGTCATTGTGGGGCGAGCGCCAGGGTATTGCGGCGGAAGAAGTCCTGAACTTCATACACGGTAAGCCAGCTATCAATTCATTGCGCCATTTTATGGCAGGACAGTCTGAAGAGGCGATTCAGGCGGAGTTTATGTGGCTTGAGCGTTTAGAAGCAGAAGACACGCAGGGCGTGCAAGCGATTCCGGGGGCAAAGGCATTGCTCGCCACACTCAACGAACTGCAGATTCCCTGGGCGATAGTGACCTCAGGATCGATCCCGGTGGCTCACGCGCGTCACAAAGCGGCGGGTTTACCGATGCCGGAAGTGTTCATTACCGCAGAAAACATTAAACTGGGTAAACCGAACCCGGAGCCGTATCTGCTGGGTGCTGAACGCCTGGGACTGCCTGCAGCGGAATGCGTTGTGGTTGAAGATGCGCCCGCCGGCATTATTGCCGGGCTGGAGGCGCGCAGTGCAGTGGTTGCGGTTAATGCCCCCACGGATGCCCCGCGCCTGAATGAAGTGACCTGGCAGGTGAAAACACTGGAACCGCTGGTGGTTTCACCTACAGAAAACGGCATGTTTACACTTTCTGCCAACGTCTGACAGAACGGGCCATAGCGGCCCGTTTTTTATAATGGGGTATCCTGAGAAATTTCATCCAGCGACAGGCTAAAGCTTGGAATGAATATCTCTACAAAGTAATCCATTTCAGGGGAACGACGCTGTGACAGTGTTTTCTCCAGACGTGCCTTGGCCAGCAAAAACTCGTTATTTCCTGCTGACAGCTCTTCCAGACATTTCACGTAGGCGCACAGCGCGTCAGCCTGCTTCACCACCGCTTGTTCACTCTCGCTATGCAAATGCTCGTCAATCAACGGACGGTAGGCATCCTGCAATTCCGGCGGCAACATCTCGATCAACTTCTGCTGAGCGATCTTTTCGATCTTTTTGTACTCATGAGCAATTTGCGCGTTGTAATACTTCACCGGCGTGGGTAAATCACCGGTCAGCACTTCACTGGCATCGTGATACAGCGCCAGCATCGCAATACGCTCTGCATTGAGATTGCCGTTAAATTTTTTGTTTTTGATGATGGCCAACGCATGCGCCACCATCGCCACCTGAAGACTGTGTTCAGAGACATTTTCGGTGCGAACGTTGCGCATCAATGGCCAGCGATTGATCAGTTTAAGACGGGAGAGATGAGCGAAAAAGTGGCTACGGGTCATAGACGGTTCCTGTTCTCACGGCGGGGAAGGAGTGCCTTCCCCGAGATGAAAACAGTATATACCCTTCATACTTCGGGTTGCATGTACGTTAGCTGCGTTCACTTACCCAAGTCGCTCACGCAGGTAAGCAACCTGAATTCATTCACTTGCTGCCTGCATGCATTGCGGGTCAGTGTGTCAGACTACTGACGATAGCCTTGCAGGAAACGACCAAATTTATTGATCGCCATTTCCAGATCATCAACACGTGGCAAGGTGACGATGCGCACGTGATCCGGCCATGGCCAGTTAAAGGCGGTACCCTGAACCAGTAGCACTTTCTCTTGTAACAGGAAATCCAGCACCATTTTTTGATCGTCAAAGATGTTGAATTTCTTGGGATCGATGCGCGGGAACATGTACAAAGCGCCTTGTGGTTTCACGCAGCTGACGCCCGGAATGTCGTTGATCAATTCCCAGGCACGTTGGCGCTGTTCATACAAACGACCACCAGGTGCAATAAACTCGCTGATACTTTGATAGCCACCTAACGCCGTTTGAATCGCATGCTGAGCAGGCACGTTGGCGCACAAACGCATCGACGCCAGCATCTCCAGCCCTTCGATATAGCCCTTAGCGTGTTTCTTCGGACCGTTTAGCACCATCCAACCCTGACGGAATCCCGCAACACGGTAGGTTTTAGACAGGCCATTAAAGGTCACGGTCAGCAGATCCGGCGCCAGTGCCGCAATCGAATGGTGCTGTGACTCGTCATACAAAATCTTGTCGTAGATTTCGTCAGCGAAAATGATCAGGTTGTGCTGACGCGCAATCTCCACCACTTCCATCAGCAGTTCTTTGCTGTACACCGCACCCGTTGGGTTGTTCGGGTTAATGATGACGATGCCACGCGTGCGCGGGGTTATCTTACTGCGGATATCGTCCAAATCCGGGAACCAGCCCGCAGACTCATCACACAGATAATGCACAGCTTTACCGCTCGACAGCGACACGGCTGCCGTCCATAACGGATAATCTGGCGCAGGTACCAGCATCTCATCACCACTGTTCAGCAATGCTTGCATCGCCTGTACAATCAGTTCAGAGACACCGTTACCAATGTAGATATCTTCGACGGTAACATCGCGCATATCACGCGCCTGGTAGTGCTGCATAATCGCTTTACGCGCCGAATACAGTCCTTTTGAATCACAATAGCCTTGCGAACTCGGCAGGTTGCGAATCACATCAACCAGAATTTCATCAGGGGCTTCAAAACCAAACGGGGCAGGGTTGCCGATGTTGAGTTTGAGAACTTTATTACCTTCTTCTTCCAGACGCTTAGCTTCTTTCAGTACCGGGCCACGGATGTCATAACAGACATTTTCCAGCTTGCCGGATTTATCAATTTGAAAATTCATCGTTACCGCCTTAACGGGCAGAGTCCTTTAACCTGCCACCAAAATCAAACCTGCCCAATTTACTCCTCTCACTGTCACAAAAGAAGGGCGGCTTAAGGTTTTGGCGCGTTTGCCAATGATTCCTGTCTTGGGTGGCGTAAAACGCAGTTTGCGAAGGTTAATCTGGTTAATAACTCTATTGTTTGATTTTTTTGTAATATAAAATGCTGGTGGTTTGTGCTGGCACTGTAAAGCCGCTAATCCATGGGTAATGGAGGTCATTAAGAAATTTTTTATTTACATCCTGTAAAAAAAACCATTAGCGACCTGATGAAATAGTTAAAGAAATCTTGTTGGATGTCGAAGAACTAAACAGTGCCGTTGCAGCCATCGCTGGTGCCATTAAATGTCACGCATTCTTAATCAGTTTAAGGTGGCAGCATGAAGCGCTGCGAACTGACCTATTCTGATAACAGCAGCAGGTTAAATAGCATTTACACTGTAACTTTAACGCGGCTGCAGCAGTTTAAGAACCTGGGGGGTTAAAAAATGAGCGCTGTTGTGGCAGGATGTGGCGGAAAAGGGATTTGGTCAAAAAATGCGATGATTTGATCGAAAACATTTCCCTTTAAAGCGTAAAAATGATTAAGTATAATTTATTATTTGATGCACTTTATCGCTTCGCATCAGCATAACATGATGTTATCTCTTTTTGACCCGCAGGCCGTTTTCGCGGGAAACTAGACAACTACGCAGCTTCCAGCATCTGTGCGACATACGTCTTCGTACCCGAAGTTGTTCTGTCTTATTAGACGGCACTCCTCTGAATACAGAGTGACGTATCCGTCGGCATCCGCCTGACACGATTTTTCCATGACAGCTCCACACAGGGCTGTCATTAAGCACCATTACCTCTTATCTATTTGATAAGTAGGGTAATACACCAGGGTAGTAGTTTTAAAAAATCTTATAAGTGAAGAAAAAACATGACTAATGCAAATCGTCCGATACTGAATCTCGACCTCGATCTGCTGCGTACTTTTGTTGCTGTTGCTGACTTGAATACTTTTGCGGCGGCGGCTGCAGCAGTGTGCAGAACGCAATCCGCAGTAAGTCAGCAGATGCAACGTCTGGAGCAATTGGTAGGTAAAGAGCTGTTTGCCAGACATGGACGTAATAAACTGTTGACGGAGCATGGCATCCAGTTGCTAGGCTACGCCAGAAAGATCCTTCGTTTCAATGACGAAGCGTGCACCTCTTTAATGTACAGCAACATCCAGGGCGTACTGACCATCGGCGCCTCCGATGACACTTCCGATACCATTCTGCCGTTCCTGCTTAACCGCGTAACGTCGGTCTATCCGAAGCTGGCCATTGATGTGCGCGTCAAACGCAACCCGTTCATGATGGAAATGCTGAATCAGGGTGAGGTTGATCTGGTTGTCACCACGTCCAGTCCTGGTAATTTCACCCATCAGGTCCTGCGTACTTCTCCGACGCTTTGGTACTGTGCTGCGGATTACATCTTCCAGCGCGGCGAAGCCATTCCACTGGTGCTGCTGGATGAACCAAGTCCGTACCGTGACATGGCGATCGATCACCTGAATGAAGCGGGCATCCCATGGCGCATTTCGTATGTTGCATCAACGCTGGCAGCAGTGCGTGCGGCAGTGAAAGCGGGTCTGGGTGTCACAGCACGCCCGGTTGAGATGATGAGCCCAGAGCTGCGTGTAATGGGGGCGGCTGAAGGGCTGCCGGTATTGCCCGATACTCAGTACCTGCTGTGCCGTAATCCAGACAGTGATAACGAGTTGGCGCTGGCGATCTTCAACGCGATGCAGTCCACCAACGATCCTTACAATCTGACGGCAAATCCAGATGGCACCCTGCTGCTGGATGACGAAGAGTAAGGTCAACAATAGCGGGTTATTCCTTCACGTTGGAATACCAGTTAATTGTTAAAACTTATTAAAATGAGCCTTAGACTGATAAACATCAGCTAAGGCTTTTTTTATGCATTTTAATTCACGCTTTCTAACGCGATTCACCACCAATAATTTTCCTCTCTTCCTGAAAAATGGAAATTGTTCCATTTTTGCTCAAAGTGGAACTTCTTTATCATTCCGTGCCATCTTTCCCAGGGCATTTGCCTGTACCGATCGCCGATTTTTACAGCAAAAAACACCATTATGTGTTCTGGATCAAAAAAATACCCCCTATAAGGGGGGGGAAATCCCTGTAAGACCTGTCAAAATATGATTGTTAAATGCACGATCCATGCATGTGAATACCCGCTACACTGAAATTAACCTCACAAACTGAAGCGATTTAGCTGGTATGATGGGGTTCGTTTGTTAATAATATGCTACGGGTGTTAATTAATGTTTGGGTGCTTTTGTCAAAGTTGACAAAAGGTTATAGAAAGGAGTAAAAAACCCCATAAAATTGCTGCTTATTTGATAATGACAGCATAGTTTACAAGGTTTTTTATCCTTCCCTTGAATTCATGTGGTGTGTTTGCTGCAACAGTGCAGGATGCCAGCGCCACTTTTGATGAGTAAGCAAAGAGTATGTCGACAACCACAGAAGTGATCGCTCATCACTGGGCGTTTATTGTTTTTATTGTTATTGCATTTGGCCTGTGTGCCTTCATGTTGACCGGCGGTTGGTTGTTAGGTGGTCGTGCGCGGGCACGCCATAAAGACACCCCGTTTGAATCGGGTATCGAATCCGTCGGTGATACCCATATTCGCCTCTCCGCTAAATTCTATCTGGTTGCGATGTTCTTCGTTATTTTCGACGTCGAAGCCCTCTATTTATACGCCTGGTCGACTTCAATCCGTGAGAGCGGATGGGTCGGCTTTGTCGAAGCCGCAATTTTCATTTTGGTGCTATTGGCAGGCCTGGTTTATCTGGTGCGCATCGGTGCACTGGATTGGGCTCCTGCGCGTCGTCGCGTAGTGGTCAAATCAATTCCGGTCAGTCACAACCACACCAACCCTCATAAGCAGTAAAAGCGAGGCAATAAGATGGACTACACGCTGACACGCGTAGACCCGAACGGCGGCGGTGATAACGATCGCTATCCGCTGCAGAAACAGGAGATTGTCACCGATCCTCTGGAGCAGCACGTTCATCGCAGCGTCTATATGGGCAAGCTCGAGCATGCCCTGCATGACATGGTGAACTGGGGTCGTAAAAACTCTCTCTGGCCGTACAACTTCGGTCTTTCCTGTTGCTACGTGGAAATGACCACGTCATTCACTGCGGTGCATGACGTGGCGCGTTTTGGTGCCGAAGTCATGCGCGCCTCCCCACGTCAGGCTGACTTTATGGTGATCGCCGGTACGCCGTTTACCAAAATGGCGCCGGTTATTCAGCGTTTGTATGACCAGATGCTGGAACCGAAATGGGTGATCTCCATGGGTGCTTGTGCAAACTCGGGCGGCATGTACGACATCTACTCTGTGGTGCAAGGCGTGGATAAATTCCTGCCGGTTGACGTGTACATTCCGGGCTGCCCACCGCGTCCTGAAGCTTACATGCAAGCGCTGCTGCTGCTGCGTGAGTCGATTGGTAAAGAGCGCCGTCCACTGTCGTGGGTGGTGGGTGATCAGGGCGTTTATCGCGCCAATATGCAGCCAGAGCGTGAGAGAAAACGCGGCGAGCGTATTGCCGTCACTAACCTGAGAACGCCAGACGAAGTCTAAGCTTCCCGTACACGGATGGCACAACGGCCGCAGCAGAACATCACAATTTAATGCGCGCCGCCATCCTGACGCCTTCTTTTAGCGCCTGATTACAGGCCGGAATGGTGAGTAACGTATGACAGATTTAACCACGCAAGATCTCGCTCAGCCTGCATGGCAAACCCGCGACCATCTGGATGATCCAGTGGTCGGCGAGCTGCGTAACCGTTTTGGGCCGGATGCCTTTACCGTTCAGGCCACCCGCACCGGTATTCCGGTCGTCTGGGTGAAACGTGAACAGTTACTGGAAATTGTCGAATTCCTGCGTAAGCTGCCAAAGCCGTACGTCATGCTGTATGACTTGCACGGTTTCGATGAGCGTTTACGTACCCACCGCGCCGGTTTACCCGCCGCGGATTTTTCCGTTTTCTATCACCTGCTTTCGATTGAACGCAACCGCGACATCATGCTCAAGGTGGCGTTGTCTGAAAACGATCTGAATGTGCCGACCATCACCAAAATCTTCGCCAATGCCAACTGGTATGAGCGCGAAACCTGGGAGATGTTTGGTATCACCTTTAATGGTCACCCGCACCTGACGCGCATCATGATGCCGCAGACCTGGGAAGGCCATCCGCTGCGTAAAGATTACCCGGCGCGTGCCACTGAGTTCGACCCGTTCGAACTGACCAAACAGAAAGAAGATCTGGAAATGGAGGCGCTGACCTTCAAGCCTGAAGACTGGGGCATGAAGCGTAGCACCACCAATGAGGACTTCATGTTCCTCAACCTGGGTCCTAACCACCCGTCCGCGCACGGTGCCTTCCGTATCATTCTGCAGTTGGATGGCGAAGAGATCGTCGACTGCGTGCCGGATGTCGGCTACCACCATCGTGGTGCTGAGAAGATGGGCGAGCGCCAATCCTGGCACAGCTACATTCCGTACACCGACCGTATCGAATATCTCGGCGGCTGCGTGAACGAGATGCCTTACGTGCTGGCGGTGGAAAAATTAGCCGGCATCACCGTGCCGGATCGCGTCAACGTGATCCGCGTGATGCTGTCAGAGCTGTTCCGTATCAACAGTCACTTGCTGTACATCTCCACCTTTATCCAGGACGTGGGTGCCATGACGCCGGTGTTCTTCGCCTTCACCGACCGTCAGAAAATTTATGACGTGGTTGAAGCGATTACCGGTTTCCGTATGCACCCGGCGTGGTTCCGCATCGGCGGTGTGGCACACGATCTGCCGAAAGGCTGGGAGCGTCTGCTGCGTGAGTTCCTCGACTGGATGCCAAAGCGTCTGAAAGAGTATGACAAAGCCGCACTGCGCAATACCGTGTTGATGGGCCGTTCGCAGGGCGTTGCGGCCTATAACATGGACGAAGCGCTGGCGTGGGGCACCACTGGTGCTGGCTTACGCGCCACCGGTCTCGACTTTGACGTGCGTAAATGGCGTCCGTATTCAGGCTATGAAAACTTCGATTTTGAGATCCCTGTTGGCGCAGGCATCAGTGATGCCTACACCCGCGTTCAACTGAAAATGGAAGAGATGTGGCAGTCACTGCGCATTCTGGAACAGTGCCTGAAAAACATGCCGGAAGGCCCGTTCAAAGCGGATCACCCGCTGACCACGCCGCCACCAAAAGAGCGCACGCTGCAACACATCGAAACCCTGATCACGCACTTCCTGCAAGTTTCGTGGGGCCCGGTCATGCCGGCCAACGAATCCTTCCAGATGATTGAAGCGACTAAAGGGATCAACAGCTACTACCTGACCAGCGATGGCAGCACCATGAGCTACCGCACCCGTGTGCGTACGCCAAGCTTCCCGCACCTGCAGCAGATCCCATCGGTGATCCGCGGCAGCCTGGTATCCGACTTGATCGTATACCTCGGTAGTATCGATTTTGTTATGTCAGACGTGGACCGCTAATTATGCACGATCAAAAAATTGCCATTCACACTATCGACCCTGATGAGGTCTTTGTGCTGAGCGAGACCGAGCACCACGCTATTGAGCACGAAAAACACCATTACGAAGATGCACGCGCTGCCTCAATTGAAGCGTTGAAGATCGTGCAGAAGCAGCGTGGATGGGTGCCAGATGGCGCCATCAATGCCATTGCTGAAGTGTTGGGCATTCCAGCCAGTGACGTAGAAGGTGTGGCGACGTTTTACAGCCAGATCTACCGCACGCCGGTTGGCCGTCACGTCATTCGTTACTGCGACAGCGTGGTATGCCACATCACCGGTTTCCAGGGCATTCAGGCTGCGCTTGAGCAGAATCTGAATATCAAGCCGGGCCAGACCACAGCCGATGGCCGCTTTACCCTGCTGCCAACCTGCTGCCTGGGCAACTGTGACAAAGGCCCAACCATGATGGTGGATGAAGATACCCATGTTCATCTGACCCCGGAAGGCATCGCCAATCTGCTGGAGCAGTATCAATGACCATTAAACAGATCATTCGTACTGCGGAAACGCATCCACTCACCTGGCGTCTGCGCGACGACAAGCAGCCGGTGTGGATCGATGAATATCGCAGTAAAAACGGTTATGTCGGCGCTGATAAAGCACTGAAAGGCATGAGCCAGGACGAAATCGTTGCGGCAGTGAAAGACTCCGGTCTAAAAGGTCGCGGTGGCGCCGGTTTTAATACCGGCCTGAAGTGGAGCCTGATGCCGAAAGACGAATCCATGAACATCCGTTACCTGCTGTGTAACGCCGATGAAATGGAGCCGGGCACCTATAAAGACCGCCTGCTGATGGAGCAAATGCCGCACCAGTTGGTGGAAGGTATGCTGATCAGTGCGTTCGCCTTGAAAGCCTATCGTGGCTACATCTTCTTACGTGGCGAGTACATCGAAGCGGCCGTGCATCTGCGCCGTGCGATTGCCGAAGCCACCGAAGCGGGATACCTCGGTAAAAACATCCTCGGTACCGGTTTCGATTTTGAACTGATCGTGCACACCGGCGCGGGACGTTACATCTGTGGTGAAGAGACCGCGCTGATCAACTCACTGGAAGGTCGTCGTGCGAACCCGCGTTCTAAGCCACCGTTCCCGGCGAGTGCGGGCGTGTGGGGCAAGCCAACCTGCGTCAACAACGTGGAAACCTTGTCCAACGTCCCGGCCATCTTCCTCAATGGCGTTGACTGGTACAAGAACATCTCAACCAGCGAAGACACCGGCACCAAGATGATGGGCTTCTCTGGACGCGTGAAAAATCCAGGCGTGTGGGAACTGCCGTTTGGCACGACCGCGCGTGAGATTCTGGAAGATTATGCCGGTGGCATGCGCGATGGCCTGAAATTCAAAGCCTGGCAGCCAGGCGGTGCGGGTACCGACTTCCTGACCGATCAACACCTTGATCTGCCAATGGAATTTGCCAGCATCGGTAAAGCCGGCAGCCGTTTAGGCACGGCATTGGCGATGGCGGTCGATCATGAAATCGGCATGGTTTCGCTGGTGCGTAATCTGGAAGAGTTCTTTGCGCGCGAGTCCTGTGGCTGGTGTACGCCGTGCCGTGATGGCTTGCCATGGAGCGTGAAGATCCTGCGTGCGCTGGAGCAGAAAAAAGGCCAGCCGGGTGACATCGAAACCCTGCTGCAACTCTGTCGCCAACTTGGCCCAGGGAAAACCTTCTGTGCCCACGCACCGGGTGCCGTTGAGCCATTGCAGAGCGCGATTAAATATTTCCGTGAAGAGTTTGAAGCCGGCATTGCGCCGCAGGTGTTTGGCAATACCCGATCGATCGGTGGTATTCAGCCCAACCTGCTGAAAGCGCGCTGGTAATCAGCCGCCGTACACGGAATTCACCCTGAGCCGACACGGCGCGGGGGACAGAATTAGATGTTTAACGCTCGTCTTAGGGCGAGCCTTACGGAAGCATGTTCACTATGGCTACAATCCATGTAGACGGTAAAGAATATGATGTGAACGGAGCGGACAACCTGTTGCAGGCGTGTCTCTCTCTGGGCCTTGATATTCCTTATTTTTGCTGGCATCCGGCGCTGGGAAGCGTGGGAGCCTGCCGCCAGTGTGCGGTGAAGCAATTCCAGAATGCCGAAGATACCCGTGGTCGTCTTGTTATGTCATGCATGACACCGGCGTCGGACGGCACCTTTATTTCCATCGACGACGGCGAAGCGAAAGAGTTTCGTGAAAGCGTGGTGGAATGGCTGATGACCAACCATCCGCACGACTGTCCAGTGTGCGAAGAGGGCGGTAACTGCCATCTGCAAGATATGACGGTGATGACGGGCCACAGCTTCCGTCGTTACCGCTTCACCAAACGTACGCACCAGAATCAGGATCTCGGCCCGTTCATCTCCCATGAAATGAACCGCTGTATCGCCTGCTATCGCTGCGTGCGTTATTACAAAGATTACGCAGACGGCAAAGATCTCGGCGTTTACGGTGCCCACGACAACGTGTATTTCGGTCGTCCGGAAGATGGCACGCTGGAGAGCGAGTTCTCCGGTAACCTGGTCGAGATCTGCCCGACCGGCGTATTCACCGATAAAACTCACTCTGAACGCTATAACCGTAAATGGGATATGCAGTTCGCGCCAAGCATCTGTCAACAGTGCAGCGTGGGTTGTAACACCAGCCCAGGCGAGCGTTATGGTGAACTGCGTCGTATCGAAAACCGTTACAACGGTACCGTAAACCACTACTTCCTGTGTGACCGTGGTCGTTTCGGTTATGGCTATGTAAACCGCAAAGATCGTCCACGTCATCCTGTACAGAAGCGCGGCAACGATTGGGTCAGCCTGAATGCCGAACAAGCGGTGAATGCGGCGGCTGACGTGCTGCGTCAGGCGAAGCGTGTGATTGGGATTGGATCACCGCGTGCCAGCATTGAAAGCAACTTTGCGCTGCGTGAACTTGTCGGTGCGGAAAACTTCTCCACCGGTATGCCTGCCGCTGAGCAAGCACGCGTTGAGTTGATGCTGAAAGTGCTGCAGGAAGGCGGTATTTACACGCCATCACTGCGCGAAATCGAAAGCTACGATGCGGTGCTGGTGCTGGGTGAAGACCTGACTCAGGTCGGTGCGCGTGTCGCACTTTCTGTGCGTCAGGCGGTGAAAGGTAAAGCACGTGAAATGGCAGCAGCCCAGAAAGTGGCTGACTGGCAGATCGCGGCGATCCTGAACATCGGTCAGCACGCCAAACATCCGCTGTTTGTTACCAACGTTGATGAAACCCGTCTTGATGATATCGCCGCGTGGAGCTATCGCGCACCGGTGGAAGATCAGGCTCGTCTCGGCTTCGCTATTGCCAATGCGCTCGATGAAGCCGCTCCAGCCGTCAGTGGCTTTGACAGCAAACTGAATGGCAAGCTGGATGTGGTGGTACAGGCGTTAGCCGGTGCCAAAAAACCACTGATTATTTCTGGTACTCACTCTGGCAGCACCGCGATGATTGAAGCGGCCGCCAACGTGGCGAAAGCACTGAAAGGTCGCGGTGCCGATGTCGGCATTACCTTCCTTGCCGGTGCCGCCAACAGCTTTGGTCTCGGCCTGATGGGCGGTCAATCGCTGGATAGCGCGCTGGAACAGCTGGATAAAGGCGAAGCGGAAGCGCTGGTGGTGTTGGAAAACGATCTTTACCGCCATGCACCGAAAGCCATCGTGGATGCGGCTTTGCACAACACCGCACACGTGATTGTTGTTGATCATCAACGCACTGCGACGCTGGAAAAAGCCGGTCTGGTGCTCTCGACGGCGAGCTTCGCAGAGAGTGATGGCACCTCGATCAACCAGGAAGGCCGCGCACAGCGTTTCTTCCAGGTTTACGATCCGTCTTATTACGACAACAGCATTGTGATGCTGGAGAGCTGGCGCTGGCTGCACTCGCTCCACAGCACTGTTGAAAGCCGTCAGATTGACTGGACGCTGCTTGATCACGTGATCGATGCCACCGTTGCAGCATTGCCACAGTTGAAAGGTATTAAAGACGCGGCGCCGGATGCAAGCTTCCGTATTCGCGGTCAGAAACTGGCGCGTTCACCGCATCGTAACAGTGGCCGTACCGCGATGCGTGCCAATATTAGCGTGCACGAACCGCGTCAGCCGCAAGACAAAGACACCATGTTTGCCTTCTCAATGGAAGGTAACAACCAACCAGGCGCACCACGTTCGCAGATTCCATTCGCCTGGGCTCCAGGCTGGAACTCCCCGCAAGCATGGAACAAGTTCCAGGCTGAAGTCGGTGGCAAACTGCGTCATGGCGATCCGGGTGTGCGTCTGTTTGAAGCGAGCGAAGGATCACTGCCGTGGTTCACCGCCGTGCCAGAAAGCTTTGTTGAAGGCAGCCAATATCGCGTTGCACCTTACTATCAGCTGTTTGGTAGTGAAGAGATGACTCAGCGTTCACCGACCTTCCAGAAGCGTATGTCGCCAGCTACGCTGGTGATTAACCCGGCTGATGCGGAGAAACTGGGCGTCAATAACGGCTCTGCGGTTGAACTGGTTTGTGCCGGTGAAACGCTGCGTCTGCCAGTACGCTTCTCCACTTCCCTGCAAGCAGGGCAGGTGGGTCTGCCGCTGGGTATGCCAGGTGTGCCGCCGTTCCTCTCAGGTGCGCAAGTTGACAAACTGCAGGAGGCTGCACAATGAGCTGGCTGACACCGGACGCTATCGACATCCTCATCCAGATCCTGAAAACCATTGTGATTCTGCTGGTGGTGGTGGGTTGTGGTGCCTTTATGAGTTTCGCCGAGCGTCGTCTGCTCGGCTTATGGCAGAACCGTTATGGACCGAACCGTGTTGGCTGGGGCGGCTCACTGCAGCTCGCCGCTGACATGATCAAAATGTTCTTCAAAGAGGACTGGGTTCCGCCGTTTACCGACCGCTTCATCTTTACTCTGGCACCGGTTATTGCCTTTGTATCGCTGCTGCTGGCGTTTGCCATCGTGCCGGTTTCACCGACCTGGATGGTGACAGACCTGAATATCGGTCTGCTGTTCTTCCTGATGATGGCCGGTCTGGCGGTTTACGCCGTGCTGTTCGCCGGTTGGTCGAGTAATAACAAATACTCACTGCTGGGTGCAATGCGTGCTTCCGCGCAGACGCTGAGCTACGAAGTGTTCCTGGGCCTGTCGCTGATGGGTGTGGTGGCGCAAGCCGGTTCATTCAACATGAACGCCATCGTCGAGAGCCAGACGCACTTGTGGAACATCATTCCGCAGTTCTTCGGCTTCGTGACCTTCTGTATCGCGGGCGTCGCGGTTTGTCACCGTCATCCGTTTGACCAGCCAGAAGCGGAACAGGAACTGGCCGATGGTTACCACATCGAATATGCCGGTATGAAGTTCGGTCTGTTCTTCGTCGGTGAATACGTGGCGATCACCACCGTTTCAGCGCTGATTGTCACGCTGTTCTTCGGTGGCTGGCACGGTCCATTCCTGCCGCCATTCATCTGGTTCGCCCTGAAAACGGCGTTCTTTATGGTGATGTTTATCCTGATTCGTGCTGCGCTGCCGCGTCCACGTTATGACCAGGTGCTGTCGTTCGGCTGGAAAGTGTGTCTGCCGTTGACGTTATTGAACCTGCTGGCGACCGCCGCAGTGATTCTGTACAGCGCGCAGTAAGGGGTTTTGAGATGACTTTAAAAGATATTGTCGTTGGCTTCGGCACGACAGTGCGCAGTATCTGGATGATAGGCATGCATGCCTTCGCCAAGCGCGAAACCCAGATGTATCCAGAAGAACCGGTTTACCTGCCGCCGCGCTACCGTGGCCGTATCGTGCTGACGCGCGATCCGGACGGCGAGGAGCGCTGTGTTGCCTGTAACCTGTGTGCGGTAGCCTGTCCAGTGGGTTGTATCTCACTGCAGAAAGCGGAAACGGTTGATGGTCGCTGGTATCCGGAGTTCTTCCGCATCAACTTCTCGCGCTGCATCTTCTGCGGTCTGTGCGAAGAAGCCTGCCCGACCACGGCGATTCAGCTGACCCCCGATTTTGAGCTGGGTGAGTTCAAGCGTCAGGATCTGGTGTACGAGAAGCAGGACCTGCTGATTTCCGGTCCGGGTAAATATCCGGAGTACAACTTCTATCGCATGGCGGGTATGGCGATCGACGGGAAAGAGAAGGGCGAAGCGGAAAACGAAGCCAAGCCAATCGACGTCAAAAGCTTGTTACCTTAAGGAGCCAGGTATGGAATTTGCGTTTTATCTTTGCGGACTGGTGGCGGTGCTAACGACATTGCGCGTTATCACTCACACCAATCCGGTACATGCGCTGCTGTACCTGATTGTTTCGCTGCTTTCGATTGCGGGCGTGTTCTTCTCAATGGGCGCTTACTTTGCCGGTGCGCTGGAGATCATCGTTTACGCCGGTGCCATTATGGTGCTTTTCGTGTTCGTGGTGATGATGCTGAACCTGGGCAAAACCCAGCAGGACCAGGAGCGCGAGTGGCTGAAGCCTTCGCTGTGGATTGGGCCTGGCATCGTCTCCCTGTTGCTGCTGGTGGTGATGATTTACGCCATTAGTACCGCGCACGATCAGGGCATTGATGGCACCGTCATCGATGCCAAAGCGGTGGGTATCAGTCTGTTTGGTCCTTACGTACTGGCGGTTGAGCTGGCGTCAATGCTGCTGCTGGCCGGTCTGGTGGTGGCCTTCCATATCGGACGTGAAGAGCGTCAGGGCGAAGTGCTGAGCAATCGCCATGCTGATGCACATGCGAATAAGGAGGATCACGCATGATCCCGTTACAACACGGCCTGATGTTGGCTGCTGTGCTGTTTGTTCTCGGCCTGACCTCGCTGGTACTGCGCCGCAATTTGCTGTTCATGCTGATTGGTCTGGAGATCATGATCAACGCTGCTGCACTGGCGCTGGTGGTAGCTGGTAGCTACTGGGGACAAGCTGACGGCCAGGTGATGTACATTCTGGCGATCAGCCTCGCGGCGGCGGAAGCCAGCATCGGCCTGGCCCTGCTGCTCCAGCTCTATCGTCGTCGTCAGACGTTGAACATTGATACAGTGAGCGAGATGCGCGGATGAATCTTCTCTATTTAACCGTATTATTTCCGCTGATTGGCTTCCTGCTATTGGCGTTTTCCCGTGGTCGCTGGTCGGAGAATCTGTCGGCAGCGGTGGGAATGGGATCGGTCGGTCTGGCGGCGTTGACCACCGTTTTCGTTGGTATGGATTTCTTCAGTAACGGCCAACAGCCTTTTACTCAGGCGTTGTGGACATGGATTCAGGTCGGCCACTTTGATATCAAAGTGAACCTGGTACTGGACGGCTTGTCTCTGACCATGCTGTCAGTGGTCACGGGGGTCGGCTTCTTCATCCACATGTTTGCTTCCTGGTACATGCGCGGTGAAGAGGGCTATTCACGCTTCTTCGCTTACACCAACCTGTTCATCGCGAGCATGGTGGTGTTGGTGCTGGCCGACAACCTGATGCTGATGTATCTCGGTTGGGAAGGCGTGGGCCTGTGCTCTTATCTGCTGATTGGCTTCTACTACAGCAACCCAGAGAACGGCAAAGCGGCGATGAAAGCCTTTATCATCACCCGTGTCGGTGACGTGTTCCTGGCATTCGCGCTGTTCATTCTCTACAACGAACTGGGTACGCTGAACTTCCGCGAGCTGGTGGAACTGGCGCCGGCGCACTTCGCCGCTGACAACCACATGCTGCAGTGGGCAACCCTGATGCTGTTGGGTGGTGCGGTCGGTAAATCTGCACAGTTGCCACTGCAAACGTGGCTGGCTGACGCGATGGCCGGTCCTACGCCGGTATCTGCTCTGATCCACGCCGCCACCATGGTAACCGCGGGTGTTTACCTGATTGCGCGTACCCATGGCTTGTTCCTGCTGACGCCGGAAGTGCTGCATCTGGTGGGTATTGTGGGGGCGATTACGTTGGTGCTGGCAGGCTTTGCCGCGCTGGTGCAAACCGACATCAAACGCGTGCTGGCTTACTCTACCATGAGTCAAATCGGCTACATGTTCCTCGCGCTGGGCGTGCAGGCATGGGACGCGGCCATTTTCCACTTGATGACGCACGCCTTCTTCAAAGCACTGCTATTCCTTTCTTCTGGTTCGGTCATTCTGGCCTGCCACCACGAGCAGAACATCTTCAAAATGGGCGGCCTGCGTAAGAGCATCCCACTGGTGTACACCTGCTTCCTGGTCGGCGGCGCTGCGCTGGCGGCACTGCCGCTGATTACCGCAGGTTTCTACAGTAAAGATGAAATCCTGTTTGGTGCGCTGGCGAATGGTCACATCAATCTGATGGTGGCGGGTCTGGTCGGTGCATTCCTGACCTCGATCTACACCTTCCGCATGATCTTCATCGTGTTCCACGGCGAAGAGAAAATTCATGCGCACGCGGGCAAAGGCATCACTCACCATCTGCCACTGATTGTGCTGTTAGTGCTCTCCACCTTCGTTGGCGCCATGATCACGCCACCGCTGGCGGGCGTGCTGCCGCAGAATGAATTCGGTGAGGGCGGAAAAGTGGCGCTGGAAATCACCTCAGGCGTGGTCGCGATTGTCGGCATCCTGATTGCTGCTGCCCTATGGCTTGGCAAACGCCAGCTGGTCACCAGTGTTGCCAACAGCGCGCCGGGCCGTTTCTTCGGCACCTGGTGGTTCGCGGCATGGGGCTTCGACTGGCTGTATGACAAGGTGTTTGTAAAACCTTATTTGGGCATTGCCTGGCTGCTGAAGCGCGATCCGCTGAACTCACTGATGAACCTGCCTGCGCTGTTGTCGCGCATTGGTAATAAAGGCCTGGTGGTGAGCGAGAACGGTTACGTGCGCTGGTATGTGGCTTCCATGAGTGTCGGTGCCGTGGTGGTACTGGCGCTGATGCTGGTGATTTAAAGATTGATGAGCGGGGGCGAGAGGATCAAGGATTCTTTCACCCCAGAAGCGAATGTGAAAAATTGCCTGAATGACGAAGCGTTATTGATGTAGCCCGTTTCGTTGCCGTCAGTGTGCAGCAACCCAAGCGTATTTTTTACGTGAGGGTGGCGAGCGCTGACGGTGATGGAAGTGGCAAGCAAGATAGCTCGAAATCAGGTTGAAAAAAGGGAAGTATGCCGTGCTATTACCTTGGCTAATAATCATACCTTTTGTTGGGGGTCTGCTTTGCTGGTTAGCAGAGCGCCTCGGCGCAAAAGTGCCGCGTTGGATCGCCATGATCACCATGGGGCTGACGCTGGCACTCGGTCTGCAGTTGTGGCTGCAGGGAGGCTATTCACTCACCCAGGCTGCAGGAATGCCGCAGTGGCAGTCGACTTTCTCGGTGCCATGGATTCCACGCTTCGGTATTAACTTCCATCTGGCTATTGACGGTTTGTCGCTGCTGATGGTGGTGCTGACCGGCCTGCTGGGTTTGATGGCGGTGCTCTGTTCCTGGAATGAAATCGAGAAGTATCAGGGCTTTTTCCACCTCAACCTGATGTGGATCCTCGGTGGTGTGATTGGCGTGTTCCTCTCCATCGACATGTTCCTGTTCTTCTTCTTCTGGGAAATGATGCTGGTGCCGATGTACTTCCTCATCGCGCTCTGGGGTCACAAAGCCTCTGACGGTAAAACGCGTATCAGTGCCGCAACCAAATTCTTCATCTATACCCAAGCTTCGGGTTTGGTTATGTTGATTGCGATTTTGGCGCTGGTATTTGTGCACTACAACGCCACGGGCGTCTGGACCTTCAGCTACGAAGAACTGCTGAAAACGCCAATGTCGCACACCGTTGAATATCTGCTGATGCTCGGCTTCTTTATCGCTTTCGCAGTGAAAATGCCAGTGGTGCCTCTGCACGGCTGGTTGCCGGATGCGCACAGTCAGGCACCGACAGCCGGTTCGGTTGACCTCGCAGGAATCTTGCTGAAAACGGCGGCGTATGGTCTGCTGCGTTTCAGCCTGCCACTGTTCCCGAATGCTTCCGCAGAGTTTGCGCCGATTGCTATGTGGCTCGGTGTACTGGGTATCTTCTACGGTGCCTGGATGGCGTTCTCGCAGACGGATATCAAACGTCTGATTGCTTACACCTCCGTTTCGCACATGGGCTTCGTGCTGATTGCTATCTACACCGGCAGCCAGCTGGCGTTCCAGGGCGCGGTGATTCAGATGATTGCTCACGGCCTGTCCGCCGCAGCACTGTTCATCTTGTGTGGGCAGCTTTATGAGCGTCTGCATACCCGTGACCTGCGTCAGATGGGTGGTTTGTGGTCACGCATTAAATGGATTCCAGGCCTGTCGCTGTTCTTCGCGGTGGCCAACCTCGGTATGCCAGGCACCGGTAACTTTGTCGGCGAATTTATGATTCTGACCGGCAGTTTCCAGGTGGTGCCGGTGATTATCGTGATTGCCACCTTTGGTCTGGTGTTTGCCTCGGTGTATTCGCTGGTGATGATGCAGCGCGCTTACTACGGCGAAGCGAAATCGAAAGCTCCGCTGCCGGGCATGTCACCGCGTGAATTCATGACGATCGGCGTGCTGGTGGTGCTGCTGGTTCTGCTGGGTGTTTATCCACAGCCGATCCTTGATACCTCTCACGCTGCGATGAGCAATATTCAGCAGTGGTTTACCGCTTCAATTTCAACTACAAGGCCGTAATTCGCCATGACAATAACTCCTCAACATCTGATTGCGTTACTGCCGCTGTTGATCGTCGGATTGACGGTGGTGGTGGTGATGCTGTCCATTGCGTGGCGACGCAACCACTTTGTTAATGCCACGCTGACGGTCATTGGCCTGAACGTAGCGCTGTTTTCACTGTGGTTTGTCGGTCATGTCGGTGCCATGGATGTCACGCCGCTGCTGCGCGTTGACGGTTACTCAATGTTCTACACCGCGCTGGTGCTGCTGGCCAGCCTCGCAACCTGCACCTTTGCTTATCCGTGGCTGGCCGGTTTCCCGGACAACAAAGATGAGTTCTATCTGCTGGTGCTGATTGCGGCGCTCGGTGGCATCGTGCTGGCGAGTGCCAACCATCTGGCGGCGCTGTTCATTGGTATTGAACTGCTGTCACTGCCGCTGTTTGGTCTTATCGGTTACGCATTCCGTCAGAAACGTTCGCTGGAAGCGGCACTGAAGTACATGATCCTGTCCGCTGCAGCGTCCTCGTTCCTGATCTTTGGTATCGCGTTGATTTATGCCGATTCTGGCAGCCTGAGCTTTGTGCAACTGGGTAAAAGCCTGAATGACAGCATGATCCAACAGCCGTTGCTGCTGGTCGGTTTGGGCATGATGATTATCGGCCTCGGCTTTAAGCTGTCACTGGTGCCGTTCCACCTGTGGACACCGGACGTTTATCAGGGTGCGCCTGCGCCGGTTTCAACCTTCCTGGCCACCGCCAGCAAAATCGCCATCTTTGGTGTGGTGATGCGCTTGTTCCTGTACGCGCCAGTGACGGACAGCGAAGCCGTGCGCACCGTGCTCGGTGTTATCGCCTTTGTGTCAATTCTGTTCGGTAACCTGATGGCGATTTCGCAGAGCAACATCAAACGTCTGCTCGGTTACTCATCGATCGCGCACCTGGGCTATTTGCTGGTGTCGCTGATTGCGGTGAAAACCCATCAGCTGTCACTGGAAACGGCGGGTGTGTACCTGGCGGGTTACCTGTTCAGCAGCCTCGGCGCGTTCGGTGTGGTCAGCCTGATGTCCAGCCCATACCGTGGCCCGGATGCGGATACGCTTTACTCTTACCGTGGTCTGTTCTGGCATCGTCCAATTTTGTCAGCGGTCATGACCGTCATGATGCTGTCTCTGGCCGGTATCCCGATGACGCTGGGCTTCATTGGTAAGTTCTACGTCATTGCTTCCGGTGTGAACGCGCATCTGTGGTGGTTAACCGCGGCAGTCGTTGCCGGCAGTGCGATCGGTCTTTACTACTATCTGCGTGTGACGGTGAGCCTTTACCTCAGCCCACCAGAAATGCACACGCGCGATCGTGACACGCCAGCCAACTGGGCCTTCACCGCTGGTGGTGTGGTGGTGCTGATTTCTGCGATTCTGGTTCTGCTGCTGGGTGTCTATCCTCAGCCACTGATTTCGCTGGTACAGATGGCACAGCCGCTGATGTAAATGCGCTTTGACCCCATGAATCAGGCCTCAGGGCCTGATTTTTTTTGCCTGTAATCTGAGAATACGATCACGGCAAGGCAATGCGGCAACCCTGTACGGCTGCTCAATCCCCGCGCGTTGTGATACTCTCAGGAGATCACTTTTTTCGCTCAGACAAGGAAGCATCATGGAAATGCAATGGCTTGATTGCCACCACAGTGAACTGAGTGCACAGCAGTTATATACCGTGCTGGCACTGCGCAATCACGTATTCATTGTGGAGCAAAACTGCCCCTATCAAGACGTAGATGGTCAGGATTTGCGAGCAGAGAATCGCCACGTCATGGGCTTCCTTGACGGCAAATTATTGGCCTACGCTCGTGTGCTTACGCCCTCACTGGACAGCGCCCCGGTGATGATTGGTCGCGTGATCGTGTCCGAAGAAGCGCGTGGCCTGAAGTTGGGCTATCGACTGATGGAGAAAGCGCTGGAGAGTTGCGATACCCATTGGCCGCAACGCACTATTTATTTATCGGCGCAGGCCCATCTGGAAGGGTTTTACGGTCGTCTTGGCTTCAAAGCGGTGGGGGACGTTTACATGGAAGATAACATTCCACACATCGGTATGCAGAAAGCGTAATGGCGAGGAATACTCCTCGCCATTTATACCCGTCATACTTCAAATTACCGGTGAGTTGGCTGCCTGGCTCACCCGATTCACTGACTTGAATCAGCTCATCGGGCTCTCTTGTTTGCCGCCTTCCTGAAATTCGAACTTTTTAGGGGATATCAGCCCGGCGTCATCTGTCGGTCATCGGTGTATTTACGCTGATCCGGCGGCGGTGGGAAATACTGATACAGCCAGGTTTCACTTAAGGTCTCATCTTTGGTGCGCAGGAACAGGCGCATATCCACCGGCTTAGTGGAGTCACTGTTCGGGTACCAGTCAAACAGAATGCGGTAACCGTTAAGCGGCTCCACATACAGAATCTCAACCTGCTTGATGGTACCCGCATTCACGGTGATCACCGGCTCAATCCCTTTCGGCGCAGCGGCTTTCAGGTCGCCACCGACGAAATCAATCGCAAAGCGACGGCACCACTGATCAGGGAAGTGTTCGCCTGGCGCCCAACCTTCTGGGAAGCCACCAATACCGGTACGTGTGGCATCCACGCGCGCCAGACCGCTGCGCACAGGCGGTAACTGGCTCCAGTAGAGTTTGTACTGGAAGCTGAATTCGCTGCCCGCTTTGACCGGCTCGGTTGGCTGCCAGAAGCACACCACGTTATCCAATGTTTCACCAGTGGTCGGGATCTCCATCAGATTGATGGCGCCTTTACCCCATTTGCCAATTGGTTCGACCCACAGGCTAGGACGTTTGTCATACCAGCCAATGACATCCTGATAATCTTTGAAGTCGTGATTGAGCTGCAGCAGACCAAAACCACGCGGGTTTTCATCTTCATAAGCATTGAACTGTAAGCGTTGCGGGTTGTTCAGCGGACGTGCAATCCATTCCCCTTTTCCGGTCCACATTGCCAGACGATCGGAGTCATGGATTTGTGGATGATAGGTATTACACATGCGACGCTCGTTGGTGCCGCAGCTAAACATACTGGTCATCGGCGATATGCCGAGCTGACGAATGTCGTTACGAGCAAACAGGTGGTTTTCCACCTCCATCACCACGCGTTTCTCTTCGCAGTGGATAGTGAACTTGTACGCACCGGTGACGCTGGCGCCGTCCAGCAGCGCATAAACCACAAAGGTGGTATCGTCGGCTTTCGGTGTTTCAAACCAGAAGGCGGTAAAGTCCGGGAACTCTTCGTGGCCGTTGCTAAAGGTGTTGACTGCCACACCGCGCGCTGACAAGCCGTACTGGAAAGTTTCATCAACCGCACGGAAGTAGCTCGCGCCGAGGAACGAGACGATATCGCGACGCGCCAGTTCTGGTTTTTTAAACGCGCGGAAACCGGCGAAGCCCAAATCGGTTTTGCCGACCAGCTGCTGGGTATCGACGTTAGCGTTGTGATAGTTAAACAGTTCGGGGCGGAAGTGGATTTCGCGCGCTTCACGGCTATCGGCATCCACGGAGAACATGCGGATACGGCGTTTAAAGCCCATCCCCACGTGGAAGAACTGCACATCTAACTCGCGATCGGGAATGTTGTTCCACAGCGAATGGTTGGCATCGTACTGAATTTCGTTGTAAGCCTGCGGTGTTAGATTGGCCAGGGTGTCAGGAAGCGGGCCGGGTGCGCCGCCCCAGGGCTGTTTCGCCAGCGCGGAAGCTTTCTTTTTCAGTGAGTCGAAATCGAAGCGCACTGCGGTGCCGTCGGCGATGCCATCATCGGCCCAGGCGGACTGCGCAAACAGCGAGGAGAGCCCGGTCATGCCGCTTGCGGCAGAGAGGGCCATGGACGCTTTCATAAATTTTCTACGATTCATGCCGGAAATCTAATCCTTAGCTGCTCTGGTGTGTTGTGACTGTCGTAAGACGCATTGCGTCTGGCTACAAGGGGATACGACAGTCGCGAAATTAAAAAATTCAGTCTGACAAAAATTTATCAGATTAATCAAATAAGCGAAGCAGATTTCACGCTGCAACAGCGCGGATTACGCAACTTTGCATTGAGTCGAGCAAAAACCAGCGTAATCCGAATCCCTTGCGCGCAGCAAATACCGAATTTATGACTATAGTTAAACGACGATAAGTGACGAGCATGGAGGAAGTATAACGTGTCATCTTCAGATCAATTTGAAACTCGCCTTGATGACGACCTGGCGCTACTGACAGAAACTTTGGAAGAAGTACTGAAATCGTCGGGTGATCCGGCCGATCAAAAGTACATCGAATTGAAACTTAAAGCGGAACAAGCGCTGGAAGACGTGAAGAATCGCGTTAGCCAGGCTTCTGACAGCTATTATTACCGTGCCAAAAAAGCGGCCTACCGTGCCGACGATTATGTGCATGAAAAACCGTGGCAGGGGATCGGCATTGGCGCCGCCGCTGGCCTGTTTGTCGGTTTACTGTTGGCCCGCCGCTAAATTGTCGGGGCGTAACGCCGGTTACGCCCGATTCCTCTTTTTTACCGCGTTATCCCTCTCATTTGTCTCGAATCCTTGTTTCGCATCAACGGCGATTGTGTTTCGCGTGCGCGCTTTCTACAGTAAAGCGACAGGGATAAGGAGAAAATAACGTGATACGTGTTGAAATGCTCTCAACGGGCGATGAAGTGTTGCATGGGCAGATTGTCGATACGAATGCCGCATGGCTGGCGGATGTGCTGTTCCAGCACGGTTTGCCTATGACCAGCCGCAGTACCGTTGGCGATGCGATGTCCTCGCTGGTGGAGACGCTGCAGAGTCGCAGCCAGATTGCTGATGTGCTGATTGTGAACGGTGGCCTTGGTCCAACCAGCGACGATCTCAGTGCGCTGGCCGCTGCCACCGCGTGTGGCACCGAATTGGTGATCCAGCAGGAATGGCTGGAGAAGATGGAAGCCTGGTTTGCCAGCCGTGGACGCATCATGGCGCCGAGCAACCGCAAGCAGGCGGAAATTCCGGCGAATGCCGAGCTGATTGATAATCCGGTGGGTACCGCGTGTGGCTTTGCACTTCAGCTCAATCGCTGCTGGATATTCTTCACGCCGGGCGTGCCGTCCGAATTTAAAGTGATGGTCGAGCAGGAGATCATTCCGCGTTTGAAAGCGCGTTTTGATTTACCTGAGCCGCCGCTGTGTTTGCGTCTGACTACCTTTGGTCGTGGCGAGAGTGACATTGCTGCCGAACTGGAGCCGTTACCGTTGCCGGAAGGTGTGGTAATGGGCTATCGCTCATCAATGCCAATCATTGAAATCAAACTCACCGGACCGGCCAGCCAGCGCGTGGCGATGGAGCAGGCGTGGCAGCAGGTTAAGCTGCTGCTGGCGGAATGCACTATCTTCGAAGGCACTGAAGGTTTGCCTGCTTTGTTAGCGCTTGAGTTGCAACAGCGTGGTTTCCGGCTGGCGCTAAGCGAGCAATATACGGCGGGATTGCTCAACTGGCAGCTGGCATCAGCAGACGTACCGCTCAGCGCAGCAGAGATTCTGCCTCCTCATGATGAACCGCTGGAATCCCAGGTCGAGCGCACGCGCAATCTGGCCGCACATCACGGCACGGTATTGGCGCTGTCGGTGGGCAATCTGGAAGAGGGCGAAGTGGCGATTGCGCTGCATACGCCGGAAGCCAGCTGGGGCCAGCGCGTGAAGTTCACCCATGGGCGTCACAATGTTGAAATCCGGCAGAAAGTCGTGGCGATGATGGCGATGAACATGCTGCGCCGCTGGCTGCACGGCAGTGAAGTCAGTACCGGGCATGGCTGGATTGATGTGCTGGAAGCCGTGAAACAGTAACTGCGTGGGCAGACGTTGCCATGAATTTCACCGGGGCGCCATTGATGGCGACCCGGTGTTTAAATCTCGATCTCAATCTCCCCTTTGGCGCGACAGCAGCAGGGCAAAATCTCACCCTTCTGAATAAACGCCAATGGGGTTTCCGCGTAAGCCACTTCGCCTTTTAGCAAGCGCATGCGGCATGAACCGCAGTAGCCTTCACGGCACTGAAACTCTACGCAAACATTGTGCGCTTCCAGTGCCGTCAGCAGATTGGGATGATCTTCTGCGCACTCCAGCCGGGAGCCGGAACTGCGCAGAATAACAACAGAACGGCTCATGCTTACAGCTGGAAGTCGTTGAAGTCGTCTTCGCCGACTTCGGCATCAATCTGACCCACCAGGTAAGAACTGACTTCCACTTCCTGCGGTGCCACCTGCACGTTATCTGATACCAACCAGGAGTTGATCCATGGAATCGGGTTAGAACGCGTCTGGAACGGCAGATCGAGGCCAACCGCTTGCATGCGGATGTTGGTGATGTACTCAATGTACTGGCACAGAATGTCTTTATTCAGACCGATCATCGAGCCACCGCTGAACAGATAATCTGCCCACTCTTTCTCTTGCTCGGCGGCTTTCTTGAACAGGTCAAAACACTCATCACGGCACTCGGCGGCGATCTCTTTCATTTCAGGATCATCTTCACCGGTGCGCAGCAGGTTCAGCATGTGCTGAGTGCCGGTCAGGTGCAGAGCTTCATCGCGCGCAATCAGTTTGATGATTTTGGCGTTACCTTCCATCAGCTCGCGCTCGGCGAAGGCGAATGAACAGGCGAAGCTGACGTAGAAGCGAATCGCTTCCAGTGCGTTAACGCTCATCAGGCAGATATACAGCTGCTTTTTCAGCGCACGCAGATTCACGGTCACGGTTTTACCCGCCACTTCGTGCGTGCCTTCTCCCAGCAGATGCCAGTAGCTGGTCATCTCGATCAGATCGTCGTAATACTTCGAGATGTCCTGTGCACGCGCCAGAATCTGCTCGTTAGTGACGATGTCGTCAAACACCAGTGAAGGATCGTTGACGATGTTACGGATGATATGGGTGTAAGAGCGCGAGTGGATGGTCTCAGAGAACGCCCAGGTTTCGATCCAGGTTTCGAGTTCTGGAATCGAAATCAACGGCAGCAGGGCCACGTTAGGGCTGCGACCCTGAATGGAATCCAGCAGCGTCTGGTATTTCAGGTTGCTGATAAAGATGTGCTTTTCGTGATCTGGCAGCGCCTGATAATCGATACGATCGCGTGAGACGTCCACTTCTTCCGGACGCCAGAAGAAGGAGAGCTGTTTTTCGATCAGCTTTTCAAAGATGTCATATTTCTGCTGGTCGAAACGGGCAACGTTCACTGACTGGCCGAAGAACATCGGTTCTAACAGCTGGTCGTTTTTGTTCTGCGAAAATGTGGTGTAAGCCATGGCTAAGTCCAAAAGTGATGAGGGCCGACCATTGCCGGCCCTGACAAGATAGGGCGTCTGACTAATTAAATCTTACAAGCGCCGCTTTCGCAGCCGTCATCCTGAATGGAAGGAGCCAGGTCGTCCTGCGCATCTTCCGCACCATCACGGGTGTTTTGGTAGTACAGGGTTTTCACGCCAAATTTATACGCGGTCAGCAGATCTTTCAGCAGCTGTTTCATCGGCACTTTGCCATTGGCAAAACGGCTTGGATCATAGTTGGTGTTCGACGAAATCGCCTGATCGATAAATTTCTGCATCACACCAACCAACTGTAAGTAACCGTCGTTAGAGGGCATTTCCCACAGCAGTTCGTACTGATCTTTCAGACGCTCATACTCTGGCACCACCTGACGCAGAATACCGTCTTTGGATGCTTTGATGCTGATGTGACCGCGCGGTGGCTCAATACCGTTGGTGGCGTTTGAAATCTGCGAAGAGGTTTCAGACGGCATCAGGGCAGAGAGCGTGGAGTTACGCAGACCGTGCGTAACGATCGACTCACGCAGACCTTCCCAATCCAGGTGCAACGGCTCGCTGCAAACGGCGTCGAGATCCTTTTTATAGGTGTCGATCGGCAGAATGCCCTGTGAGTAGGTGGTCTCTTTGAACCACGTACAGGCACCTTGCTCTTTTGCCAGCTCGTTCGAGGCTTTCAGCAAGTAGTACTGGATCGCTTCAAAGGTTTTATGCGTCAGGTTGTTGGCGCTGCCATCAGAATAACGCACGCCGTTTTTCGCCAGATAGTAAGCGTAGTTGATCACGCCAATACCCAGAGTACGACGACCCATTGCGCCGCGTTTTGCCGCCGGGATGGGGTAATCCTGGTAATCCAGCAGGGCATCCAGTGCACGTACCGCGAGGGTCGCCAGCTCTTCCAGATCGTCGAGGCTGTCAATCGCTCCGAGGTTAAAGGCAGACAGCGTACACAACGCGATTTCACCGCTTTCGTCATTCACATCGTTCAGCGGTTTGGTCGGCAGCGCGATTTCCAGGCACAGGTTAGACTGGCGGACGGGCGCGATAGCCGGATCAAACGGGCTGTGGGTGTTGCAGTGATCGACGTTCTGGATGTAGATACGGCCAGTAGAAGCACGTTCCTGCATCATCAGTGAGAACAGTTCAACTGCTTTCACGCGCTGTTTGCGGATGCTGTCGTCTTTCTCGTATTTGGTGTACAGACGCTCAAACTCGTCCTGATCGGCGAAGAACGCATCGTACAGACCTGGCACGTCAGACGGGCTGAACAGGGTGATCTCTTCACCTTTCAACAGACGGGTATACATCAGCTTGTTGATCTGTACGCCGTAGTCCATGTGACGTACGCGGTTGCCTTCAACGCCACGGTTGTTTTTCAGCACCAGCAGGCTTTCCACTTCCAGATGCCACATTGGGTAGAACAGGGTGGCTGCACCGCCACGCACGCCGCCTTGTGAGCACGACTTCACTGCCGTCTGGAAATGTTTATAGAACGGGATGCAACCGGTATGGAAGGCTTCGCCGCCACGGATTGGGCTACCCAGCGCACGAATGCGACCAGCGTTGATACCGATACCCGCACGCTGCGACACGTATTTTACGATAGCGCTGGAGGTGGCATTGATGGAATCAAGGCTGTCACCGCATTCGATCAAGACGCAAGAGCTGAACTGACGCGTTGGGGTACGCACGCCAGACATGATTGGCGTCGGCAGTGAGATCTTGAAGGTGGACACGGCATCATAGAAGCGACGCACGTAATCCATACGCGTCTCACGCGGATAACCGGAGAACAGGCATGCAGCAACCAGAATATACAGGAACTGGGCACTCTCGTAGATTTCACCGCTCACACGGTTCTGCGCCAGGTATTTACCTTCCAGCTGCTTCACCGCAGCGTAAGAGAAGTTCATGTCGCGCCAGTGGTCGATGAAGCCGTCCATCTGCTCGAACTCTTCTACGCTGTAATCTTCCAGCAGGTGACGGTCGTATTTGCCCATCTCAACCATTTTCACGACCTGATCGTACAGCTTCGGCGGCTCAAACTGGCCGTACGCTTTTTTACGCAGGTGGAAGATGGCGAGGCGAGCAGCCAGGTACTGGTAATCCGGCGCATCACGGGAGATCAGGTCTGCAGCGGCCTTGATGATGGTCTCATGGATATCAGAAGTACGAATTCCATCGTAGAACTGAATGTGGGAGCGCAACTCAACCTGAGACACGGAGACGTTATTCAGGCCTTCAGCGGCCCAATCCAGTACCCGGTGAATCTTATCGAGATCAATGCGCTCCTGGCGGCCATCGCGTTTAGTAACGAGCAGACTTTGGTTCATGTCGCGTGTTTACCTGTCCATGAAAGAGTGAGTTATCCCCCATCTATTCACAAGGTCTATGCACAAGCCGCTCGTTGTGAGTAAGCCTGTGGATAAACACTATATATAGGGGGTGCGGGAAGTTTGAACAACAATATGGTGAGTATTCTAGTCAGCATTCTGATCATCACAAGAGTTGATTTTCGCGAAAAAATCCGTCCAGGGGGGTAGCGAAATTCCTGGATCCCCATTCCATAAGGCCTGCCAATGGTGTCAACTGCCAGCGACTTTTTTTTCACTTTTTGATCGAGCGCGTGTTTATTGCTCAAAGGTTCTCATCACGGAAATTTCTGAAGTCAAAAAAGCCCTGACAAGGCCGCCAGTAGCGAACTTATCTAAAATTGCTTATGAATTTTTTGTGACCAATCCAGCCTACAAAAATGCGTGGCATGCGTCTAAAAGGAAATTGATCTGGATAGCAGTGAGTTACAAACCTGGCGCTTTCCACATCGAGGTGGTTAACCCACTGTCCACCAGGGTGAGTTGGTCGGCATAGACTTTCTGCCAGTTGGCTTTTTGCTGTTGATAGAGTTGGTGGTGTTCTGCGTTGGGGTGAAATTCGCGCTCCCAGCGTACTAATGCTTGCCCGGTTTCCTGCAAACTGCGGTAAACCCCAGCGGCGACGCCAGCCGCAATCGCGCAGCCCAGGGCGGTGGCTTCTTTCACCTGCGGCACTTTGACCGTCAGCCCCGTGACATCGCTCAAAATCTGGCTCCACAATTTGCCCTTCGCACCGCCTCCGGCAAACACTATCTGTGAGGTTTGGACACCGGAAAAGGCGGCCACCTGATCCAGATTGCAGGCCGAAACAATCGCGGCATTCTCTTCCAGCGCACGGAAGAGCGTCTGTTTATTGCAGCGTTCGGGGTCGATGGAAAGATTAATAAAGGAGGGCGCAGCGTGATACCACTTGTTGAAGTGCATTGCATCTGAGAACACCGGCATCACGCCCCACGAACCGGCGGGTACGCGTGCCGCCATCTCTTCCAGCAGGCTGTAACAATCCACACCCAGGCGTTCTGCCAGCAGTTTCTCTTCGCCGCAAAACGCATCGCGGAACCAGCGCATGGTCAGGCCGGTAAAGAAACTGATCGCTTCCGCCTGCACCATGCCTGGGATCACATGTGGGTTAACGCGAATGTTCATTTGAGGATCAACCTGCGGCTGCGGCAGACTCACCACCTGCTGCCAGAAAGTGCCGCCAAGCACCGCGGTTTCGCCCGCCTTCACCACGCCTAACCCTAGTGTGCCAAGCTGCACATCACCGCCGCCCATACCAACCACTGTGCCTTGCGCCAGCCCACACTGATGAGCGGCTTCGGCTGTCACGGTTCCCAGTTGCGTACCGGTTTCGGCCACCGGAGACAATATATCGCCGCGCAAACCCGCCATCTCCAGCAAATCAGGCCGCCAGTTTCGGGTGCGTAAATCCAGCAGGCCGGTAGTGCCCGCGTTGGAGGGATCCACTGCCAGTTCGCCACTCAGGCATTTTGCCAGCCAGTCGCTGATCATCGACAGCGTTGCCGCCTGACGATAAATATCGGGTCGATGATGCGCCAGCCATAACAGGCGTGGCATTGCCCCAAGTGCCAGGGTTTGTCCTGAGCACTGATAGATTTCACGCTCAAACTCGCCGTGATGAATCTCTTTCAGCTCACTCACTTCGCGGCTGGCGCGGGCATCCACGTTGGCGCAGGCCCAAATTGCTTCGCCGGCTTTGTTATAGAGCACGATCCCTTCGCGCATCGAGCAGCAGGCCACGCTGCGAATCGCGCTGGCTGGCAACTGCGACTGTTGCAGCACCTGCTGAATACACTGACAGGCGAGTGACCAATTGTGGCTCAGATCAAACTCCATCGATCCCGGCACATCGGGCAGGGCGAGATGACGCCATTCAGCCTGCGCCACAGCGACCTGCTCACCCTGAAGATTGAAAATCACGGCGCGAATACTACCGGTGCCGGCGTCGAGCGCCATCAAATGCGGGGCGTGTGACATCGCAAAACTCCTGTTGAAACGGAAAAGTGCTCCACGCCGACGGCCCAACGGGTGTTACTGCAAAGATAGCTGTGCGCGAGGGTTTTCACCTCCAGATGAACGGCTTAGCCCACCGCTGAAAGTTTGAACTGTGATCGCTGCGAGAGTTTTATTAAACAAGCTTTACCAGGATTGCCACTTTGCCAATCGCGATAAAAAGGACAAGCCAATGGAAGTCACGCTGGTCGAGATCAACGTCAAACCCGACTGTATCGACGAATTTTTGCGGGTATTTAAGCTGAATCATTTGGGAGCGTTAAAGGAGCCTGGCAACCTGCGCTTTGATGTGTTGCAGGACAGCCATGTGCCAACGCGCTTCTTTATTTATGAAGCTTACACCGATGAGGCCGCCGTGCTGGCGCACAAGAAAACGGCACACTACCTGGCGTGCGTTGAGGCGTTGGAAGCGTTAATGAGCGAACCGAGAAAGAAAACCGCGTTTAAGGGGATATTTCCGCAGTGACGCCAAGTCATTCTCCGTACAAGGGCGAAGCACCATCATTCGAGGTTTTTAAAGGAGTATTGAAACAACCGAAAGCGCAATGATATGTACTGCAACCGTATAATGTTCAATATGGAGGCGACGCAGAATTCTTCGCACAATCCCAGCATGATTAGGTGTTCGTAGAGGTGGGTTTAAGCGACGGATAGCTCAATAATTTGCGCAGCAGTCGCTGCATTATGATATCGAAAGCGGCTGCGAGGGCAACTTAATGAAGCTCAATCCACAACGCAGCGCGACTCAAAGCAATGACCAACGTTCAGGGCCAGTAAAGCCCCGCCCGAAGAGCAAAGCGTCCGCCGCAGGGATGCGGCGGCCGATCTGCATGGATGCGTGTTTCCTTTGCGATCGGGCGGGGCTTTACTGGCCGACGCACCGTCCCCGCAGCAACCATGCACAAGTCCCTACAGCAACCATGCATCGTCCCCGCAGCCACCACGCAAACACTCAATCCTGACGATGCGTATGCACCATATAATTCACATCCACACCACGCCCCAGACGGAACTGATTGGTCAGCGGATTGTAGTGCAGGCCAATCATGCCTCTCTCACGCAATGGCGTCTCATCAACCCAATTCAGCAACTCCGCCGGACGGATAAATTTTTTCACATCATGCGTTCCGCGCGGCACCATGCGCATCACATATTCGGCACCAAACACCGCCAGCAACCACGCCTTGGGATTACGGTTAATGGTCGAGAAGAACACTTCGCCGCCCGGCTTTACCAACTGCGCACATGCCAGCACCACAGAACGCGGATCCGGTACGTGCTCCAGCATCTCCATGCAAGTCACCACGTCATAGGCCCCCGCATGGCTGATCGCATGATCTTCCACCGTCTGCTGTACATAATTCACGCTCACACCGCTCTCCAGCGCATGCAACCGTGCTACTTCCAGCGGCTCCGCACCCATATCCAACCCGGTCACGTTGGCTCCTTCACGCGCCATGCTTTCCGCTAAAATACCGCCGCCGCAGCCGACATCCAGCACCTTCTTACCAAACAAACCATTGCTGTGCTGGGCAATCCAGCCAAGACGCAGGGGATTGATGCGGTGTAACGGCTTAAACTCACCCTCTAAATCCCACCAGCGCGATGCGACCGCTTCAAACTTGGCAATCTCAGCATGGTCGACGTTTTGGCGGCTTTCCTGCGGTTGTTCACTCATTGAATCACGACTCCTGACAAAATATTCCCTCAGTATAAACGCTTAACTCTTGCTAGCGCATCTCTCACCTGCAAGGAAAAGCGGCATTAAACCCTGCTTTACGTTCACCGAAAGCAACCACTGTGATATACTTTCGCACCATTAAAAACCGGCATTATGTAGAGGGATAGCGGCTCCATGAGCGACCTTGCGAGAGAAATTACACCGGTCAATATCGAAGAAGAGTTAAAAAACTCCTACCTCGATTACGCCATGTCGGTCATCGTTGGCCGAGCTTTACCCGATGTGCGTGATGGCTTGAAGCCAGTGCACCGCCGTGTGCTTTTTGCCATGAGCGAACTGGGTAACGACTGGAACAAACCTTATAAGAAATCGGCCCGTGTGGTCGGTGACGTGATCGGTAAATATCACCCACACGGTGATTCCGCGGTTTACGAAAGTATCGTTCGTATGGCCCAGCCGTTCTCCCTGCGCTACATGCTGGTAGATGGTCAGGGTAACTTCGGTTCCGTTGATGGCGACTCCGCCGCAGCGATGCGTTATACCGAAGTGCGCATGGCGAAGATCTCATCTGAACTGCTGGCGGATCTCGAAAAAGAGACCGTCGATTTTGTGCCGAACTACGATGGCACCGAGCAGATTCCTGAAGTGCTGCCGACCAAAATTCCTAACCTGCTGGTGAACGGTTCGTCCGGTATCGCCGTAGGTATGGCGACCAACATTCCACCGCACAACCTGACGGAAGTGATCAACGGCTGCCTCGCCTTTATCGAAGACGAAGACATCACCGTTGAAGGCCTGATGGAACACATCACCGGCCCTGACTTCCCGACTGCGGCGTTTATCAACGGTCGTCGTGGTATCGAAGAAGCCTATCGCACCGGTCGCGGTAAGATTTATATCCGCGCACGCGGTGAGATTGAAACCGACGCAAAAACCGGCCGCGAAACCATCATCGTCAATGAAATCCCGTATCAGGTAAACAAAGCGCGCCTGATCGAGAAAATTGCCGAGCTGGTGAAAGAGAAGCGTGTGGAAGGCATTAGCGGCCTGCGTGATGAATCCGATAAAGACGGTATGCGTATCGTTATCGAGATCAAACGCGATGCGGTCGGTGAAGTGGTGCTCAACAACCTCTATTCCCTGACGCAACTGCAAGTCTCCTTCGGCATCAACATGGTGGCACTCCATCAGGGCCAGCCGAAGATCATGACGCTGAAAGGCATCATTGAAGCCTTCGTGCGCCACCGCCGTGAAGTGGTGACGCGCCGTACCATTTTCGAACTGCGCAAAGCGCGTGACCGTGCACATATCCTTGAAGGTCTGGCCATTGCGCTGGCCAACATCGATCCGATTATCGAACTGATTCGTCGCGCACCAACGCCAGCTGAAGCGAAAGCGGGCCTGTTGGCACAGCCATGGGATCTGGGCAACGTAGCCACCATGCTGGAGCGTGCGGGCGATGACGCAGCACGTCCAGAGTGGCTGGAAGCGCAGTTCGGTATTCGTGACGGTCAGTACTACCTGACTGAACAGCAAGCTCAGGCAATTCTGGATCTGCGTCTGCAGAAACTGACCGGCCTTGAGCACGAAAAGCTGCTCGACGAATACAAAGAGCTGCTGGACCAGATCGCAGAACTGATCCACATCCTGCAGAGCGCCGAGCGTTTGATGGAAGTCATCCGCGAAGAGCTGGTGGCAATGCGCGACCAGTTTGGTGATGAACGTCGTACTGAAATTACCGCCAACAGCGCCGACATCAACATTGAAGATTTGATTAATCAGGAAGATGTGGTGGTCACGCTGTCGCATCAGGGTTATGTCAAATATCAGCCGCTGACTGACTATGAAGCGCAGCGTCGTGGTGGCAAAGGCAAATCCGCAGCACGTATTAAAGAAGAAGACTTTATTGATCGTCTGCTGGTGGCCAACACCCATGATACCATTCTGTGCTTCTCCAGCCGTGGCCGTCTCTACTGGATGAAAGTTTACCAGCTGCCAGAAGCGAGTCGTGGCGCACGTGGTCGCCCAATTGTTAACCTGCTGCCGCTGGAAGCCAACGAACGTATCACCGCCATTCTGCCGGTGCGTGAATACACCGAAGGCTTCAATATCTTCATGGCGACCGCTGACGGTACCGTGAAGAAAACTGCCCTGCAGGAATTCAGCCGTCCACGTAGCGCCGGTATTATCGCCATCAACCTGCGAGAAGATGATGAATTGATCGGTGTTGCGCTGACCAACGGTAGCGATGAGGCCATGCTGTTCTCTGCTGCGGGTAAAGTGGTGCGCTTCGCTGAGACGGCAGTGCGTGCCATGGGCCGTTCGGCCTCGGGCGTGCGTGGTATCAAGCTGGCCGAAGGCGATAAAGTGGTCTCCCTGATCGTGCCACGTGAAGAGGGCGCCATCCTCACCGTGACGCAAAACGGTTATGGTAAGCGTACAGCGAATAGCGAATACCCAACCAAGTCGCGTGCAACCCAGGGTGTGATCTCGATTAAAGTCACCGAACGTAACGGACCGGTCATCGGTGCGGTGCAGGTGGTGGATGGCGATCAGATCATGATGATTACCGATGCCGGTACGCTGGTGCGTACACGCGTATCGGAAGTCAGCGTGGTCGGCCGTAACACCCAGGGCGTGATTCTGATTCGTACCGCGGAAGACGAAAACGTGGTGGGTCTGCAACGTGTCGCTGAGCCGGTGGAAGAGGAAGAACTCGACGCCATCGACGGCAGTGTTGCAGAAGGCGAAGAAGATATCGCGCCGGAAGTCGACAACGACGACGATGCACCTGAAGCGGATGAAGAAGAGTAATCCGCAGCGGTGAACAACAGCGGCAGGTCAGGGCAACCGACCTGCCGTTTTTTTATCTGAGTTTTACTCCCAAAGTCGCGCACCAACTGGCTTTTTCGGGCCGATAAAGCTAGTGTATGAGGGTTTTTCAACTTCCTGACAACCCCTTACCGCCAGTGAGTCTCTTTTGAAATATCTCGTCTCCTTTCGCACTACGCTTCGCATCTCGCGCTATCTGTTCCGTGCGCTGGCGCTGCTGCTTTGGACGTTGGGTGCGTTGCTGACTACCTTCTTCATCATCAACGTACTGCACGAAAAAGAGAACGCGGTTCGCCAGGAATTTGACACCAATTATGGCCAGGCGGAATGGTATGTCCGCCACTCGGCCGACGTCATGCGTGAACTGAAATACATCACCGAAAACCGCTTAAGTAACAGTAGCAACGGTTTGGACGTGCTGAATGGCCTGCCTGCCAGTAAAAGTACCTTGCCACAGTTCACGCCGCTGTTTTCTGATGGTGATTGCACTTCAATGAGTAACACCTGGCGTAACTCGCTCGATTCGCTCGGTTACTTCATCAACTACTGGAAAAGTAACTTCACCTCCGCTTACGAACTCAACCGTGTGTTCTTTATTGGGGGTGAAAATCAGTGTCTGGCCGATTTCGCCATTGGTAACAACAATTCAGTCGATCGTGAACGGAGCCTGAAAGCCCTGCGCGAGCGGGTGCTGCACTATCGCAGCGGCAACGAAGAAGAGCGGCGTAATCCGATGTACTGGATTACGCCGAGCAGCCAGCCTGGTGTCGGTAATTTCTATATGGTGATGCCGGTGTATGTGGCCAACAAGCTACAGGCGTTGCTGGGCGTGGAACAAAATATCCGTCTTGATGAGTTTATTCAGCCGGGCGGCTTGCCGCTGGTTGCCACCATTACTGATGAGAACTACCGTCCGTTGCTGAGTTCGCGTCGCGGTGGCCCCGGCTACTCTTTTGACGATCTGCCGGATGACAGCACCTGGTTTGGTTATCTTGATAGCTATCGCCAGTTAGTCCTGAAGAAACCGCTGCCGCCGTCCAATCTTAACGTGGTGTGGTCACTCTCTACTGACGTGCTGGTGGATCAGCTCAAGCTGATGCTGATTAACGCGCTGTTGCTGAATATCTTCAGCGCATTGATCCTGTTCACGCTGGCATGGATATTCGAACGCCGTATGTTCCTGCCAGCGGAAGATAACGCACATCGGCTGGAAGAGCACGAGCAGTTCAACCGCAAAATTGTCGCTTCGGCGCCGGTCGGCATCTGTATTTTGCGCACCAGCGACGGCACCAATATTCTGAGTAACGAACTGGCGCACAACTATCTGACGCTGCTGACGCAGGAAGATCGTCAGCGCCTCAATGAGATCATCGGGGGCCAGCAGGTCAACTTTGTCGATGTGCTCACCGGTACCAATACCAACCTGCAAATCAGCTTTGTGCATTCACGCTATCGCAATGAAAACGTAGCGATTTGCGTGCTGGTAGACGTCTCAGCTCGTGTGCGCATGGAGCAGTCGTTGCAGGAGATGGCGCATGCGGCAGAGCAGGCCAGCCAGTCCAAATCCATGTTCCTTGCCACCGTCAGTCACGAACTGCGCACCCCGCTGTACGGCATCATCGGTAATCTCGACCTGCTGCAAACTAAGTCGTTGCCAAAAGGTGTGGAATCGCTGGTGACGGCGATGAACAACTCATCGAGCCTGCTGCTGAAAATCATCAGTGATATTCTCGACTTCTCGAAAATTGAGTCGGAGCAGCTGAAGATTGAGCCGCGCCCGTTCTCGCCGCGTGAGGTGGTCAATCACATCGCCAGCAACTATCTGTCGCTGGTGGTGCGTAAACGTCTAACGTTATATGTGATGATCGAAAATGATGTGCCGCTGACGATGGATGGCGATCCAATGCGTCTGCAGCAGGTCATTTCTAACCTGCTGAATAACGCGATCAAGTTCACCCATACCGGCTGCATTATTCTGCATGCTTATGTCAAAGATGGGTATTTAGCCTTCCGCGTGCGCGATACCGGCGTCGGTATTCCAGCGAAAGAAGTGACGCGTCTGTTCGATCCCTTCTTCCAGGTGGGCTCTGGCGTGCAGCGCAACTTCCAGGGCACCGGGCTGGGTCTGGCGATCTGTGAAAAGCTGATCAACATGATGGACGGTGATATTGAGGTCGACTCTGAGCCGGGCATGGGTAGCCAGTTTATCATCCGTATCCCCATTTACGCTGGACAACAGCCTGCGCCGCCGCTGCTGGATGGCTTGCAGGAAAAAGCCATCTGGCTGGATATGCGCAATGATTATCTTGCGGTCTTCCTGCTGCGTCTGTTGCAGCAACAGGGTATTGCGATCGCGCATTATCAGGGTAATGCCGGTAGCGACGATGTGATTATTAGCGACCATCAGGATACGGTGTCACAGGCCGTGCGCGCACAGATTCACATCTGCGGTCAGCACATCGACATGCCGCAGGAAACCGCGCCGGGTCAGTGGGTGCAGAGCAGTGCGATGCTGCACGATCTGCCTTCATTACTTGGCCGCATCTATCGCCTCAATATTGATAGCGAAACCAGCACGCCGTTGCAGTTGGCCGCACCGCAAGAGGCCAACCGTTACGATGACATTATGGTACTGATTGTTGATGATCACCCGATTAACCGTATGTTGCTCTCCGAGCAACTCGGCACACTGGGCTATCAAACCAAAACCGCACAGGATGGGGTCGATGCGCTGAACGTGCTAAGCCGTAATCACATTGATATTGTGCTGAGTGACGTCAATATGCCGAATATGGATGGTTATCGCCTGACGCAGCGCCTGCGTCAGCTGGGCCATGCCTTCCCGGTGATTGGGGTGACGGCCAATGCGTTGGCAGAAGAGAAGCAGCGCTGTATGGATGCCGGGATGGATAATTGCCTATCCAAGCCTGTTACGCTTGATGTGTTGAAATCCACGTTGGCAATCTATGCCGAGCGGGTAAGAAAAAGCAGGAAAGGGTAGTACAGAAGAACAGGCGCACCGAAGTGCGCCTTTTTTACATCTTAATCTCTTTCAACCTGAGTCGCGCTCACGGAAGAGAGGTAATTCAGCAGGGCGATATCATTTTCCACCCCGAGCTTCATCATCGCCGATTTCTTCTGGCTACTGATGGTTTTGATACTGCGGTTCAGTTTCTTAGCGATTTCCGTGACCAGGAAACCTTCGGCAAACAGGCGCAGAACTTCACTCTCTTTCGGCGACAGACGTTTGTCACCGTAACCGCCAGCACTGATTTTCTCCAGCAGTTTCGCCACGCTTTCAGGCGTATATTTTTTGCCTTTCTGCAGGGCTGCCAGCGCTTTTGGCAGATCGGTCGGTGCACCTTGCTTCAGTACAATCCCTTCGATATCCAGATCCAATACGGCGCTCAGGATCGCTGGGTTATTGTTCATGGTCAGAACGATAATTGAGAGATCCGGATAGTGACGTTTGATGTACTTAATCAGTGTGATGCCATCACCGTATTTCTCGCCAGGCATGGAGAGATCGGTAATCAGAACGTTAGCATCCAGTTTGGACAAGCTGTTAATCAGTGCTGTTGAGTCTTCAAACTCACCTACAACGTTGACCCATTCGATCTGTTCCAGAGACTTACGGATACCGAACAGAACAATCGGATGGTCATCGGCAATAATTACATTCAGGTTATTCATCTTATGGGTTACCTTGCTGCAGCAGTTGGTTGACGTATGCGTCAATTTCACTGGTGGTATTTATAATGGTTAAATCTTCACATAGTTTTATGTGATGTTCTAACTCTTCACAAAGCTGTTTACCTGGAACCAGATTTAGCATGGCGAACACGCCTTTCAGGCGATGTGCAGTCTGAGCAAGCGAGGGATAATCCTTCTCCGCTGCCTCAGTATACAGTCTCTTCACATCAGGCGGTACTGTCTCGGTAAACAGCTGGAAATAGCCTCCGCTCATCAGCGGCGTGGCAGCCTCATCTTCACTACTTTCCTCCATCAAATCATGAGCCATTTGCTTTTCAATCAGTGCCAGCAGCGCGTCAAGCAGCGCATTGCTGAGATTGAAATTGACCCGGTATTGCTGATCGTTCAATGCGTGGTGACCCATTTCGTCACCGGCTAATAGCAGAGCCCAGCCATTGAGGCGGGCGGGATCGTCAGTGATCAGCACATCATGATCCTGACCGGATAAACGTTCGTCAGAGGTCAGGCAATTCGCTCCCCAGTTTTCTAACTGGCGGCAAACAATTTTGTGCACATCCTCGACGGCGATATCGACCAGTGCGGTTACACCTTCCAGCAGCTTCTCTTCCTGCTCGCCTTGTAGTTCCAGCGCGAGGGGCAGTTGAATATTATAGCGTGTGCCGATATCGGGTTTGGCGATGATCTCCAGCTGGCCACCCATCTGCTTGCACAGCTGCTTGCAGAGGAAAAATGCCATGCCAGAGGCCTGACCGTAACGATCCTGAGTGGTTTCGCCCAGATACGGGAAATCAACATTCGCCAGCTCATCGACGCTCAGGCCGGAGCCGGTATCCACCAACTGTAGCAGCACCGAGTTGGGCTTATTCTCGCTGGCCTTAATCTCCAGCGTAATTTTGCCCCACTGCGTGGTGGTGAGCGCATAGTGCATCAGGGTGGTCAGGACTTTGCGCAGTGCACGGCGATCGCCAAAGCGCATCTCGTCGTTGGCCAGATGGTTGTTGACCACCAGCGCCAACCCTTTACGGCGCATCAGCGGTAGGCTCTCCAGCGCGATGTCATCCAGCAACTCCTGCAAATTGAACACGCTAGCATCCGGCGACCAGTCGTGTGCTTCCAGGCGGTTCAGCAATACAATGTCATCAACCAAACGAGACAGGCCCTGACTTTCATCAAGCAAATCCAGCACGCTTTCGTCTTCATCACGCTGGCTGAGTTGCACCAGTTGCGCCACCATACTCTCCAGCGGACGGTTGAGGGCGTGACCGAGATTTTGCATCAGCTGCTGACGCATCTGATGATTACGATCCAACACCTGCTGTGCCTTCTGCAGTTTTTTATTCACCAGCAATTCACGGTCCTGATCGCGCATCATAAACAGCTGAGTATGTGGTGACAGCACGCTACGGGCGTGGCGGATCTCATACACCTCGTTGTTGATGGTGGCCTGCAGCACGCCTTGATGCTGATCGGACATATTGATGATTTTCTGCAGGTTCAGATGGGGTAACAGATGCTCGGCAATCTTGTTGCTCAACAGCGTGCGATTGGTAGCGAAGTCATACACCAGCAAACCCACCGGCAGGCTCGCGACAATCTCTTCATTCAGCATGCGCAGCGAATCTAACTCGGCGCTTTGGTTCTCGTTCGGGCGCAATGACTGCTGACGCAATAAGGTGATGCCGGCAATCGAGAGCAGTAACAGCACCAGATTGATCAACAGCGGCCACATCAGATTATGCAGGGTATCCAAAGCGAGGCTGGTGAGCGGCACGCGATATACTAACTGTAACGAGGTGCTGGGCAGTGACGCCGCAATGACGAGATTAGGATTCGCCAGTGAAACAGATGTCGTTTCGCTAGTGGCATCGTCGCTGCTGGTGCTGGAAGATTGCGTGGCATCCTGAATCAACTGGAAATTTTCCAGCGGCATGCTGTGCGGGATCAAATCGTTGATCGGCAGATCAAAAGCGACCACCGTGGCGAGGTGACCAGGCTGGTTGAAGGTGGTGCGCAGGGTAAAGTAGTGATCGTTCTGCCAGGCGAAATGGCGCAGCGGTGAGAAGCTTTCACGTTCGTCGAGCGCATTGGCCTGTTGCAGCATCTCGGCACGGCGGCTGTCGACCAGCGTATTGATGGCGCTCTCTTTATAACGCGTTGCCATATCTTTTAATGGCAGCGTCGAGATCATGATCAGGCTGTTGTCCTGGCCATTGAGGAAATACATCGACCAGGTGGGATTCTCTGCACCCCACAGCGTATCGAGGTAGTTGGACATGCGCATCGTCATATCCAGCGTGCTGCTGTCGTGGGAGCCAAAGATCAGCGCTTCCGTTTTACGGCGCGTCTTTTCCAGGTAGTAAACATCCGGGCGCAGGCGGGTTTCCAGAAGATTGGTGTTGGGTGCAGATCCGGCCGCACTGGTGGCGAGATTTTCATAAATCTGCCAGGTCGCGAAACGCGAAGCGTCGATGCGTTTTTGTACGGCACGCGCTAAATCGGTCATCGCGTAACGCTTCTCAGTAAGCCAGGCGTTAACACTGTTGTGCACCATAGCTCCCAGGGCCAGAAACAGCACCAGGTTGAACACCACGAAGAAACGGGTGACGTTACCCGAGGTCAGCGGAAATTTGTAAGGCAGCATAGTGTCTCAGGATCCTGCGATTAGCGCGCCACCAGGCGAGCACTGGCGGCAACGGCCAGCAGCAGCAGGGCGATCAATAAAAATGCGCCACTCAAACTGAGCCACTGGGAAATAAATCCGATTAGAGCCGGACCTGAAAGAATACCTGCATAGCCTAATGTTGTCATGGCAGAAATCGCCAGATTCGACGGCATATCGTGTTGATTCCCGGCCGCATTAAACAGCATTGGCACGGTGTTGGCTAAGCCGAATCCCACCAGCAGGAAAGCCAGCAGTGCAACCTGTGGCCACGGCAGTAACACCGCCAGCGTCATACCCGCTGCAGCGGCTAACGCACCCGTGACCATGACGGGATAGCGGCCAAAACGTTGAATGACTTTATCACCGGTGAGACGGCCGATTGTCATCGCCACCGAGAAGATGGCATAGCCCAATCCCGCATGTGCTACGTCCATCTCTGTGTTTTGCAGTAACAGCAGTGCGCTCCAGTCAAGCACCGCGCCTTCTGCCAAAAACAGAATGAAGCACAGTAACCCCAGGAAAGCGACCCAACCGCGTGGGATCACCAGCCAGGGTTGATCGGGCTGATGCAACCGTTCAGTCATTAACGTTGGCAGGCTGATCACCAGCAGCACCACGATTAACACCATCACCACCCCGACAGCATGCAGGGGCGAGAGACCACTGGCCAGCAACAAACTGACGCTACCGGCACCAATAATCCCACCCAGGCTGAAGAAACCATGGAAACCCGACATCATCGGCTTGCGTGCCGCTTTCTCCACTTCAACGGCCTGCACATTCATGGCGACATCCAGCATGCCTAACCCGGCACCGAAGATCATCAGTGCCGCAGCCATCAACCACATCACATTTAGCAGAGTGAGTAGTGGCAGGATCGCCAGCACCACTAACGTGGAACATAACATCACCCGACGGCCGCCCACGCGGGCAATCAGCGCACCGGTAATCGGCATCGCTGCTAGCGATCCCATTCCGAGGCACAGCAGCAGCCCACCTAACGATGCGCCGCTCAGTGCCAGACGCTGGCTGGCAAAGGGAACCAGTGGCGCCCATGCCGACATGCAAAGTCCGGCGATCAGAAAGACGATGCGTGTACCCATGTTGACACGCTGATGCAAATGATTGTGCTGTGCGGCGTCCAGTGCTGTCATAAAAGTCTTTTTCAATAGCCGTCAAAGCGACGAAGTTTAGCATTAAAGCTGACGTCTCACCGCAGTTCAGAACCGATGAGTTCAGAAAAGATGAGCGCCAGAAACAGGCATATTACCGAGTTTTGGCGTGGCGTGACGCTTTTCCAGAACTTTCCTGGCACTTTCACGGCCTTCCTGCCGCGAACAATCGGTCGCAAATTGAAATTTCATGATGGAAAAGGATGAATATAAAATCATCATCGGTAATAAATCAGCGCTGCACTTTGCCTTAACCAATTGAATAAGAGAAGACTCATTTAGGCTAATAGGAGAGAGTCTGGGCCAGTGCATATTCCAGTATTCTTCATTACGCACAGAAATTAACATTGCAGAATGATGGCTATCGATTGAACAAAAAGTGCGAAAAATAGCTAATAATGCGCCGGAGAGATTGCGTTAATTTAACCCAATCAACTAACTTTACTTAAAATTACGCGGGGATGAGTGATTTTGGCAAAAAAATGCCGGACAAACATGTCCGGCGGGAATTAGGGTAAAACAACTCATTCGGGGTGAATGAAGGGAATAATGAAATAAATGATGATAGCGGGAGTAATTGTATGCGCTGAAGTGACTTTAGTTTTATCATTCAGTGCGGCAGGGTGAGTCAATTTAAGTTGTTGTTATTAAATGGATAAATAATCGATTACCAATATGTGCTGTATTCTTTGTTGATCCGTGCTGATTATTAGTTCCACGATATTTACATTTGGAAATAACTATTAAATACAATGAAACACTTTTGGAAATTTAGTATCATTTTCGTGATAGATTATTGCCCCGTATAAAATAACAATGGCTTGCCGGCTGAATTTTTAATCGTTCAGTTTGCAGTGGCATAAATAAAGGCACATTAAAGAGGGTAATAAAATGAAACGTCGCGTTCTCTCCCTGATGATCCCTGCATTGCTGGTTGCAGGTTCAGCAAGCGCAGCTGAAATTTACAACAAAGATGGCAACAAATTAGACCTCTACGGTAAAGTCGATGGTCTGCACTATTTCTCCGACAACTCAGGTTCAGACGGTGATCAGTCTTACCTGCGTTTCGGTTTCAAAGGTGAAACTCAGGTCACAGACCAACTGACCGGTTACGGCCAGTGGGAATACCAGGCTGCCCTTAACACCTCTGAAAACGAAGGCACCGCCAACAGCTTTACGCGTGTCGGCTTTGCCGGTGTGAAATTCGGTGATGCCGGTTCATTCGACTACGGTCGTAACTATGGCGTGATCTATGATGTTTCGGGCTGGACTGACGTATTGCCAGAGTTCGGTGGCGATACCTACGGCGCGGACAACTACATGTTCCAGCGCGGTAACGGCATGGCGACCTACCGCAACACCAACTTCTTTGGCCTGGTGGATGGCTGGAACTTTGCAGTCCAGTATCAGGGCAAAAATGACAACCCAACTGAATCCTCTAGCGGCCGTGATGTGCTGGGTGAGAACGGTGATGGTTACGGCCTGAGCACCACTTATGACATCGGCTCCGGTTTCGGTATCGGTGCAGCGATGTTCCAGTCTGACCGTACTAACAACCAGAACACCGGCGCTATCCTGGGTCGTGGTGATAAAGCTTCTGCTTACACCGGTGGCCTGAAATATGACGCCAACAACGTGTATCTGGCCGCGATGTACACTCGTTCGTACAACGCAACGCGCTTCGGTTCCAGCAGCGCAACTTCTTACGGTTACGCGGATACTGCGGATAACTGGGAATTGGTGGCACAGTACCAGTTCGACTTCGGTCTGCGCCCATCCCTGGCGTTCGTTTCTTCTCGCGGCAACGTGCAGAACTACGGCGATCAGAACCTGAAAAAATATGTTGATGTGGGTGCGACTTACTACTTCAACAAAAATATGTCGACCTATGTTGATTACCAGATCAACCTGCTGGACGACAACAACTTCACCAATGCAGCCGGCATCAACACCGACGACATTGTGGCACTGGGCCTGGTTTACCAGTTCTAAGTTGCAGCTTGGTAGGGCGCGCCACGGTGCGCCCTCAGCGGCCTTCGGGCCGCCGCTACTGCATCTGTTGCATTAACGCACTTTGTCATATCTCCACGATCTCCTCTGCCTGTTTCCTCCTCTGTATTCGCACAATGGCACCGTCGACCAGCAACATTATCTGTGCAGCCTTAAACTGCCTTTATGCTGGCAACTTCTCAGGGATTTTCTTTTTTAACGGCTGACCGATAGCGGCAGAAGAGTCTCTGTTTCACTGTAAGGCAGGAAGACGCCCGGATGACCATCCGGGCCTGGGCGAGCGGAGTGATGAGATTACGATACAGGGCGCCATTTTTTGGCTTTTGGCGCGGGCACTCCCGACGTATGGGGCGTGGGTGTGCTGCCTTCCATTGCGACGCCTGCCAGCGTAAACGCGGAGAAGCGCAACCAGTGTTGCCAGGTTTGTTGGGTTTTTGTCTTATCCATTTTGCACCTCGCTGATGTTCAACTCAGTCTCAACGGTGCAGAATTCATGCCAGGTCACCGCTCTCAGCGCCACGCGGCCTCAATCTGATTTGCTACACTCCGGCAGCGCTGAAGCGGTGCATATCATTAATCCATGGTGCAAAAATTTAACGTTTGCGCGAGGGGTAATGCTGAATCAGGCGATGGCGATAGTGTTGCCAGCAGCGGAAAGTCCCGAAGATGAACAGAACGGCGGATACAGCGAGAATCATAAAAATCATCTGTCGCTCCTGTGCGGTTGGGGGGCTTGAACGCTCAATCCTGTGCAAGTCAGGTATGAACTTCAAGCAGCTTTAGCCTGTTTTACAAGCGGTTTATGCTTTGAAACAGGATGAATTAATGAGTTACAGATGAGGAAGTGATGGGTATTAAGAATATTCTGCTAATTGGTGTTATGACCAGCGCGTTGTTCGGCTGCGACCAGCAGGCCTCCCGTAGCGCACTGGTGCTGGAAGGGAAAACCATGGGCACCCAGTGGCGCGTCAGCCTGGCGGGCGTCGATCCCCAACGGCAGGCCGCTTTGCAGCAGGCTATTCAGCAGCAGCTTGATCGTGATGATCATGAACTCTCCACCTGGAAGCAGGATTCAGTTTTGTCGCGCTTCAACCAGTATCAGGGTGATCAGCCGCAGCCGGTGAGCGCGGATATGGCGGATATCGTGGTTGAAGCCCTGCGCATCGGTCATAAAACCGAGGGTGCGATGGATATCACCGTCGGCCCGCTGGTCAATTTGTGGGGGTTCGGGCCCACGAAACAACCTGCGCACACCCCGAGCCAGGCGCAGATTGATGCAGCGAAAGCGCAAACCGGCTTACAACATTTGCATGTGATCCAGAGCGTGGAGGGGCAGTGGTTGCAGAAAGATCTGCCCGCGCTGGATGTCGATCTTTCGACCATGGGGGAAGGGTACGCTACCGATCATCTGGCACGATTGATGGAGCAGCAGGGCATTACCGACTATCTGGTGTCGGTGGGGGGCGCAGTACTAACCCGTGGGCAGAATGCCAGCAATCAACCCTGGCGTGTGGCGATCCAGAAACCCACCGATCGTGAAAACGCCGTCGAAGCGCGCGTTGACTTACAGGGGCACGGTATCAGCACCTCAGGCAGCTATCGCAACTATTATGAACTGGACGGCAAACGCATTTCGCACGTGATCGATCCCGCGACCGGACGCCCCATCGAACATAAACTGGTGTCGGCCACCGTGATTGCGACTACCGCGCTGGAAGCCGATGGCTGGGATACCGGGTTGATGGTGCTGGGCAGCGAACGGGCACAAGCGTTGGCAATCAAGGAACATTTGGCGGTTTATTTGATCAGCAAACAGGGTGACGGCTTTACACACTGGATGTCACCGCAGTTCAAATCCTTCCTGATCGATCAGGAAAGCAAATAACGGCAGGAGGCGCAGATGTTGGATCTGTTTAGTGAAGAAGCTCCATGGCAGGAACCGTTAGCGGAAGGCGCGGTGATTTTACGCCGCCGCGCGCGCGATGAAGCGGACGCATTGCTGGCGGCGATACAGGAGATTGCCGGGCAAAATCCCTTTGCTCACCGCATCACGCCGGGCGGGCATCGCATGTCGGTGGCGATGACCAACTGTGGCGATTTGGGCTGGTCGACGGACTCGCGCGGCTACCAATACACGGAGCAGGATAATGCCAGTGGGCACAAATGGCCGCCGATGCCTGCGCTGTTTCGCACGCTGGCGCAACAAACCGCGCAGGAAGCGGGATTCCCCGGCTTTAACCCGGATGCCTGCTTAATCAACCGCTATGAACCCGGTGCCAAACTCACGCTGCATCAGGATAAAGACGAGAAGGATCTGCGTCAGCCGATTGTTTCGGTATCATTAGGCCTGCCAGCGGTGTTCCAGTTTGGTGGTTTTGAGCGCGGTGATGCCACGCAGCGGGTGCTGCTGGAGCACGGTGATATCGTAGTGTGGGGCGGCCCCTCACGCCTGCGTTATCACGGCATTCTGCCGCTCAAACCCGGTATTCACCCGGCAGCGGGCGCCTTTCGCTTTAATCTCACTTTCCGCCGCGCCCACTAACGGCGCGGTGAATGAGAATTAATCTTGCTATCATCCGGAGCGCCATTAAACTGCAGGCTGCTTGGTTGACCTCCGGAATCTGTTAATGGCATTGCTGCATGTGGTTTATCGCCAGTATCGCTGGCCTTTTATTGGCGTCATTCTGCTTACGCTGTTAAGCGCCGCGCTCGGCATCGGCTTAATCGCCTATATCAATAACGAGCTGATCGTCGCGGTGAATACCTCGATTTCTGTGCTGCCGAGTTTTCTGGGGCAGCTGTTTCTGCTGATGGCGGTGACGCTGGGATCGCAACTGGCGTTGACTCAGCTTGGTCATCACTTTGTCTGGCGCCTGCGCGGCGAATTCATCAAACGTATCCTCGATACACGCGTCGAACGCATTGAGCAGATAGGTAACGCGCAACTGCTGGCGGGACTCACCAGTGATGTGCGTGCCATCACCATCGCCTTTGTCCGCCTGCCGGAACTGATTCAGGGCATCATTATTACCCTGGGTTCCGCGCTCTATCTGGCGTGGCTGTCACCTAAAATGCTGCTGATCACCTCGCTGTGGTTAGTAATCACGCTGGTCGGCGGCTGGCTGCTGGTGTCACGCGTTTATCAACACATGGCGAAGCTGCGTGAAATCGAAGACGATCTCTATCGTGATTTCCAGACCATTATTGAAGGACGCAAAGAGCTACAGCTCAACCGCGAGCGCGCTCAACTGATTTACGACAGCGTCTATCAGGAAAACGCCACAAGCTATCGTCATCATATCGTTCGTGCCGATACCTTCCATCTCAGCGCGGTTAACTGGTCAAATATCATGATGCTGGGCGCAATTGGCATTGTGTTCTTTATGGCTAACGGTCTGGGTTGGGCGAACACGGCGGTGGCCGCCACCTATTCACTGACGCTGCTGTTCCTGCGCACGCCGTTACTGGCGGCAGTGGGAGCCTTGCCGACCTTGCTCAGTGCGCAGGTCGCCTTCCGTAAAATCAACAGCTTCGATCTCGCACCTTATGATGCACAGTTCAAAGCACTGCCACAGGTGAGTAGCTGGCAAACGCTGGAACTGCGCGATGTCTGCTTCCATTATGGCGAGCACGGTTTCCAGGTTGGCCCGATTAATCTTACGCTGCATCGTGGCGAGTTAGTGTTTCTGATTGGGGGTAACGGCAGTGGCAAGTCAACGCTGGCGATGTTGCTGACCGGGCTTTATCAGCCACAATCGGGCAGTTTGCTGCTGGATGGCAAAGTGGTCGACTGGCACAACCTCGATGCTTATCGTAAACACTTCTCGGCGGTGTTTACCGATGTGCATTTGTTTGATCGCCTGATCGGTCACGGCGGTCAGCCAGCCAATCCTGGGCTGGTGCAGCAGTGGCTGGAACGCCTGAAGATGCAGGACAAACTGAAGCTACAGGGCAATAAGGTGCTGAATCTGCAGCTCTCTAAAGGGCAAAGTAAGCGACTGGCGCTGCTGCTGGCAGCGGCAGAGGAACGCGACATCTTGCTGCTGGACGAGTGGGCTGCCGATCAGGACCCGCATTTCCGCCGCATCTTCTACCGCGAACTGCTGCCATGGCTGCAGGCGTCGGGCAAAACCGTGTTTGCTATTAGCCATGATGATCACTACTTCATTCATGCCGACCGCTTGCTGGAGATGCGCGAAGGCCAGCTCAGTGAACTCACCGGTAACGAACGTGAGATGGCTACGCTGGATGCGGTGAAGCGCACCGACACCGGCCATTAACATCTGTCGGGAAAGCTTAGCAAAAAGCCTTATTGGGCAAGGTGTTGCCAGGCGAGTAAGCTGAGTTTCAACAGAGATTCCTCGTCTCTGTCTCCCTGGAACACTTCTGTCGTCTTGTGTTGTCACCGGCTTAGATTGATTCTGAGCCGGTTTTTTTATGGGTTGCTCAGTGGATGAGCGATCAGTGTGATAACGCGGTCGCCACGTTGCCAGAAATGCGCCTGCAGCCGTGTGTTGGCGTTAAACTCGCGTGAAAAGTCCTGCGTCAACGTGAGCGTGGCGCGGCCTTGCGTCAAATCCCACGCCAGCAACTCCGCTTGCAGAAAATCCATCGGCTGATGCAACCGTGGCCACAACGCTTTATAGACACTCTCTTTCAGTGAAAACAGCAAAGTGGCCGCCGCTGCAAACGGCAGTGCAGCGGCGGTTAACCGTTGACGCTCTGCACGGCTCATCAGCATCTCCGCCGTTTCCTCTGCGGTCTGTTCTGCCATCACTTGCTCGACATCAACGCCTATGCACAGGGGCGCCTGTGTTGCCGCGATGACGGCCATTTGCTGCGAATGCGAGAGTGAGGCCTGGATCCCCACCGGCCATACAGGCGAGCGATCAGGCGCATTACGCAGGATAAAGTCAGGCATCGCGTAGCGCGCCAGCATCTGCTGCGCCAGCCAGCGACTGGCTAAATGCTCAGCTTTACGCTTGGTGACGGCACTGTGTAGCGCCAGTGGTAGCGGGAGCTGCCAGTGTTGATGCAGATCGCTGTGCCATGCCTGCTGATTAAATTCACACCACGCAATAGGGAGCGGAGAGCTTGTCATAGCCGCAGCGGTGATAAACGGAGAGGGGGGCAGTGCCAGGGGAATTTCAGAAGCAAACATGAAGCATCACGGCTGACGGTTAAAACGCTATTTTTACCCGTCAGCCGTGAAAAGAGCAAGCCAAAGCGGCTCACCCACGTTTAGTGATTAGGCGGAATCGACATGCCTTTGATCTGTACCACAAAGTGCTCGTTGCCTTTGGTTATACGCGCACCGCGGTCACACCACCGCGAAGCCAGGCGGAAAAAATCGTCGCTGCCGATATCGTAAGCCAGTTCAACTTTACTGATACCTGAGTGCAGGAGTTCTTCCGCGTCCTGCAGGTTTTTAGCTTTGATGACCATAATAAGTGTCCATCGAAAAACAGGAAGGATAAGAGTAATTAAACTGTATGACAGTTTTGTTTCAATCAGATGAAATGCTGTCATATTTGACGAAAAATGTGATCCCGCTCCGCTTTGATTGCTTTCGGTAACTGACTGATTATTTCCGAGAAGATTTCCCACTCAGGCCGTTTTACGATAATACTTAATGGGTTAACCAAGGAGGTTGTTATGGAAATACCGCGTCTGGAAACGCCCCGTTTACTGCTGCAACCGCTGCGAAGCGAAGATGCGATTCAGGTACAGCAGGTTTTCCCGCGCTGGGAAATCGTGCGGCATCTGATCGGTTCTGTGCCCTGGCCTTATCCCGCTGATGGCGCCCGTCAATATATTGAGGGTATGGCGCTGCCTGCAATGAAAGCAGGGCAGGCGTGGCACTGGAGCCTTCGCCATCGATCTGATCCTAACAGTCTGATTGGTTTAATCTCACTACGCCTGGGGCCGGAAGATAACCGGGGATTCTGGTTGGTGCCTGAATGGCAGAAGCAGGGATTGATGAGTGAAGCCTGCGCAGCAGTCACCGAATTCTGGTTTATCCATCTCGATCAGACGCGTCTGCGTGTGCCCAAGGCGATGGATAATCTGGCTTCTCGTCGCATCTCGGAACGCACTGGCATGCGGTTAGTGGATACCTATCGCAAAACTTTTGTTGAGGGCGAGTTACCGGCGGGCACCTGGGAACTGACGCGTGACGAATGGCTGGCGCAGCGTGATAAAGCGTAACGGCACCTTCAGAAAGCAAAAAAGCAGCCACAAGGGCTAATGCCGATCAGTTAAGGATCAGTTGAACGATCCAGTGGCTGTGTAAGAATCCGGAAACGCTTCGTTTCCGGATTTTTTTATGCAGCTCAGTCAGGCCCTTGATATCGTCTCTCGTTACGATTCT